>CAYQTF010000119.1:0-7965 GCA_964420345.1 uncultured Flavobacteriaceae bacterium | reverse complement strand
TAATGGGAAATAAATATCGCTTGTCATTTCTGATAGAGTCAAAAATTCACGCTATTTTAGTATTGCTGATAATCCCTATGTCATCAATGTTTTTGTTTTATTTAACCATTTAAGGCATTTAGTTTTAAATCTGCGATAATCTGTTAAAATCCGTGTCATCAGTGTTCCTATTAATGATATTTGTTGGGAGTTTATAATTAAAAACTTATCATTATCCCGACACTTCGGGAGTAGTAGAACCTTTTTTTGGGTCACATATAAAAGTTGGGGAGAATTATAAAATGATTTTTTCAAAACATTACAAATGTAAAAAAAAGATTAACGATTGGAGATTGTTGATTGGAGATTTAAGAATTTAAATCTATTACTTCAAAAACAAAAACAAGTAAACCACAACCCTAAAAATTAGATAATAAGATGATTTTAAAACACTTACTGATTAATTAGGCAGTACATATTGTCGTGATTCGGTGTCGTTTGAACTAAGAAAACTAAATATGCTGAATCAATATCAATACATTAAAACTTAAAATCACTACTAATAACTTATTGGTTTTTAAATTAAAAGGTTATTAATTCCCAACTTTTATATGTGACCCCTTTTTTTTTAATATAAATAATCATTAATTCCTAAAATATGTTCCTCTACATATTTATCCATAAAATCTTTTGTAAAAACGGTATTACCTGCAATGTTTTCGTTTTTTAAAACATTATTAATCTCTAATTTTAAATACGCATTTAACATTGGTTTAGAAATTTCACGATAAGAATAATGCCAAGACTCATAATTATATCCTTTTCTAAATTTATTATCTGTATATGCTAAATAAAAACCGAATTTATGTGCGTTTTCTTGCATCCATTTTTGGTATTTAGAATTAGAATCGCTTTTTAAATATTTTGTATTTCTTTTACTAGAATCTCTTAAATCTACTTCTGTTCCCCAATGATGACGTGATGTACCAGGTATTGCAGTATATTCAATTATCTTATATACTGCTCCTTTTACAGAATAACCTCTATTTATAAACTTTTCGTATTTGGTTTTCCATAAACGGTTTTGATGATCAAAACTTCGGTATGCAGAAACTACATCAATTTTTATGTTTTTTTTTGAAGCAGCAACTATCATTTTTTGCAAAGCATCATATACTTTGACTTGTAACTTATAATCATTACCTTTAAGAAATGGCAAAATATCTTTTGATTTACCCATCAACAAACCTTTGCTATAATTTTGTTTCAGATTAAAGTTTGTTAGTAAAGCAAAAAGCAAGACATACAAAATTATTTTTTTAGGTTGTTTCATTTTATTATAAATTTAAATACATCAGATAATGATCACAAACATTGTCAATAAAAAATTTATCTCCTTTAATTTTAAATCCATGTTTTTGATAAAATACTACCGAATAATCCCTAGCATTACACCAAATCAAATTTACCTTTCTTTTTTCGCTTTCTATTATAAAAGATTTAATTAATTTACTACCTGTTTTTTGACCTTGCATTTTGATTGAAACTGCCATGCCTCGCAATTGTATTTGTTTACCGTTAAAATAGGGATGCTTATTTTCCATTAAAGAAACAATACCTACATTTTCTTGATTTAGAAATGCTCCTAAATGTAATGTTTTATTATCGAAATCTGCATCGTACTTAAATTTATAATTGTCACAGGTTTTTAAAATTTGTAAACGAAGCGGATACGTTTCTTCTGGAGTAATTTTTTGTATTTTAAACATATTATTCAAACTAAAACAGTATTATAATCCTGTGTAATTTGAAGGAGTAATCACTTTTAACTCCTCTTTTATTTTATCGGAAACCTTTAAAGTATTAATAAAATCAGTAATTGAGTTTTTTGTAATTTTGGTATTAGTTCTTGTCAATTCTTTTAATGCTTCATACGGGTTTGGATATGCTTCTCTTCGTAAAATTGTTTGAATTGCTTCTGCCACAACGGCCCAATTATTTTCTAAATCTTCTTCAAATTTTTGCTTATTAATTAACAATTTATTCAAACCTTTTAAAGTAGAAGTAAAACCGATTATTGTATGCGCTAATGGCACACCAACATTTCGTAAAACTGTAGAGTCTGTTAAATCACGTTGCATTCTAGAGATTGGTAATTTTGCAGATAGATGTTCAAAAATTGCATTTGCCATACCTAAATTTCCTTCGGAATTTTCGAAATCTATCGGATTTACTTTATGTGGCATTGCAGAAGAACCGACTTCGCCTTTTTTAATTTTCTGTCCAAAATAATTCATTGAAATGTAAGTCCAAAAATCTCGATTTAAATCAATTATTATCGTATTTATTCTTTTTAAAGCATCAAATTGTGCTGCTAAATGATCGTAATGTTCAATTTGTGTGGTTGGAAACGAATGGTGTAATCCTAATATTTTTTCAATAAAATGATTTCCGAATTTTTTCCAATCTATATTTGGATAAGCAACTACATGTGCATTAAAATTACCTGTTGCACCGCCAAATTTAGCCGCATATGGTATTCTTTGTAATAAATTTACTTGTTGCTCAATACGTTCCACAAAAACGGCAATTTCTTTACCCAATCTTGTTGGCGATGCTGGTTGACCATGTGTTCTTGCAAGCATTGATACTTCTGACCAAGAATCAACTAATTCTTTTAGTTTCGTGATTAATTGTGCTAACTCATTATAATAAACAGTATCAAAAGCATCATTTATTGATAATGGAATTGCAGTATTGTTAATGTCTTGAGAAGTCAAACCAAAATGAATAAACTCTTTAAATCTATTTAAGTTTAGTTTATCAAATTGTTCTTTAATAAAATATTCTACTGCTTTAACATCATGATTGGTAACACTTTCTATTTCTTTAATTCTTTTAGCATCATCTGTTGAAAATGCAATGTACATATTTCTTAAATCCTCAAATAAATTTTCATCAAAATCTTTTAATTGAGGCAAAGGCAATTCACAAAGCGCAATAAAATATTCTATTTCAACTTTTACTCTGTATTTTATTAATGCTTCTTCCGAAAAATAATTTGCTAAACTTGCTACTTTATTTCTGTATCTACCATCTATTGGTGAGATTGCGTTTAATTGTGATAAATTCATTTTAACAAAATTGGTTCACCACAAAGGTCGGAAAGTTTTTAAAAAAGAAATAGTGTATTTATAATCTTTTTTTAACAATTACTCACACCGTGACTCAAAGTCACGGTGTGAGTGTGGTTATGCTATAAATGTATCACTTCATCATAAGCAGCGGCAACTGCTTCCATAACTGCTTCACTCATTGTTGGATGCGGATGTATTGTTTTTAATACATCGTGACCAGTAGTTTCTAATTTTCTGCCTAAAACTGCTTCAGCAATCATGTCGGTTACTCCTGCACCAATCATGTGGCAACCTAACCATTCGCCATATTTAGCATCAAAAATTACTTTTACAAAACCATCTGTAGTTCCTGCGGCTGCTGCTTTACCAGATGCTGAAAATGGGAATTTACCAATTTTTACGTCTAATCCTTTTTCTTTACATTCTTTTTCGGTTAAACCAACACTCGCAATTTCTGGTGTTGCATAAGTACAACCAGGAACGTTTCCGTAATCTATTGCTTCGGTATGTAAACCCGCTATTTTTTCTACACAAGTTATTCCTTCCGCGGAAGCGACATGCGCCAAAGCGGCACCTGGTACAACATCGCCAATAGCGTAATAACCAGGTAAATTTGTTTGGTAAAAATCGTTAACGATAATTTTATCTCTATCCACTACAATTCCAACATCTTCTAAACCAATATTTTCGATATTAGATTTAATACCAACTGCCGATAATAAAACATCTGCTTCTAAAGTTTCTTCACCTTTGGAAGTTTTAATTGTTGCTATTACTCCATTACCCGAAATGTCAACAGAAGTAACACTAGAATTAGTCATTACTTTTACACCTTGTTTTTTAATAGACTTTTCAAATTGTTTTGAAACATCTTCGTCTTCTAAAGGCACAATATTTGGTAGATATTCTATAACGGTTACATCTGTTCCCATGGCATTATAAAAATATGCGAACTCAACACCTATTGCTCCTGAACCAACAATTAGCATCTTTTTTGGTTGTTCTGGTAAAGTTAGTGCTTCACGATAACCAATTACTTTTTTACCGTCAATTGGCATAAATGGTAATTCTCTTGAGCGTGCGCCAGTTGCAATAATAATGTGATCTGCACTATATTCTGTAGTTTTATTATCTGTATCGGTAACAGCTACTTTTTTACCAGTTTTTATTTTGCCAAAACCGTTAAGGACATCAATTTTATTTTTTTTCATTAAAAACTGAATTCCTTTACTCATACCATTTGCTACATTTCTACTTCTTTTAATGACCGCAGAAAAATCTTTATCTATTGCTTCGGCTTTTAATCCGTAAGCATCTACATGTTTTAAATAATCATAAACTTGTGCAGATTTTAATAATGCTTTTGTTGGAATACAACCCCAATTTAAGCAAATACCACCTAAATTTTCTCTTTCTACAACGGCAACTTTAAATCCTAATTGAGATGCTCTAATTGCTGTTACATAACCGCCAGGTCCTGAACCTATTATTATTATATCGTATTTCATATTTTTGTTTTAGGTTTTAGACTTTATGTTTTATGCTTTATGCAAAAGTTCTAAAACTATTTAAAATTTATTTTGACAAAGGTCGCAAAGTTTTTTGCAATCTCGAAATTTAAGACCTAAGAAAATTTCAGTTTTTGTTTTCTATAATTATGTTCAATAAACATTTCTATATTTACTAGAGTTGTGTGTAAATAATATTTAAATTCAATAGCATTGCCATGCTTTTTTCTACCTCTTTCGTAATCGCCAAACGAACCATCCATATTTTGACGACGCAATAAACGATTGTATGAATTTTTAAATGCTTTTGTGTTAGTTTTATTAATTAATACCAAACAAGTTAATAATTCGCCTACTAAATCATCGTTATTTTTTGCTTCAAATTTTGTTATTAATTGTGGCAAAATTTCCGATAAATAGTCAATATCTCTTTTAGAAAATCTTGTTTGTTTTATTTTTTGTCCATAATCATACGCTGCAAAAACAAAATGTGTGATGTTATACGCTTTAAGTCTATCGAAATAATCTATTGGTTTTTGATATGTTATTGGACCATTTAATTTATGAGCATATTTTAATTTTATTGGTTTTTTAATTTTGAAATAATCGTAATATTGTCCAAAAACTGCTCTTTGCCATTCGCCTCTAACTTTCATATGGTCATCCATTCTGGTTTGTACTTTTGCTAATTCTTTTTTGTAATATGTATTATCGAAACCTAATTGATCTAATAACCATAAAATTCGCAAATATGACATGCTATTTTTTTTAAATAACTTATCATTAACAGTACTCATATTATGAAAACTTGGTTCTAAAGTTTTTTTGTAGAAAGGTGTTAATTTTTTCATTATTAAGTCCTTTTCTTCTTTAGTTTTCATTGCTTTTTTTAATTTCACAAACAACCCTAAATATTCTGCTAAATATTTTTTATCTGCTAATCCTTTATTTCTTATGTAGTCTAAATCAAATTCTAACTCATTTGCATACTTTAGAGTTCGTTTTAATGCTTCTTTATATGTATTATTTCCTACTTTCTTTTTATTTGAATCTGATTTTGTTTTAGGTGTAGAAATTACTTTAGAAATTGTTGTTTTCTGGTTTTTATTCTTTGATGATTTTATATCGGTTTTACAACTAAAAAACAATATTATAATAATTAAATATTTCATAAATTTGACTTTGTGTTTTGAGTAACAAAATTACTCTTTTTAAATTAAATAGGACAATTCTACCTTGATATTGAATTTAGTAACTCAACAAGGAATTCATTTCTTTTAATTTGAAGAGTTTTGTTTAAATAGATTAATTTTGCTTATAAATAACATTGTCTTGACAAATACATTATTACTTATTTTAATCGGTTTTATTGCAGGAATCATCAATACTATTGCTGGTGGCGGTTCTTTATTAACTTTGCCAATGTTGATTTTTATGGGTTTGCCTTCTTCCGTTGCAAACGGAACTAATAGAATTGCCATATTAATTCAGAATTTTTTTTCGAGTGCAGGATTTAAAAGTAAAGGAATTACCACGTTTAATTTTAGTATTTGGTTAGGCATTTCTGCATTGTTAGGTGCTATTTTTGGTGCTTATTTAGGATCTATTTATTTTAAAGATGAAATTTTTAATAAAATTTTGGGAATCGTTATGTTATTAGTAGTAGCATTTATGCTATTTAAACCTAAAACCACTATTGAAAATCTAACAGAAAGAACCTCTGGTAAATATTTCTGGTTGCAAATTATTGCATTTTTCTTTATCGGAATATATGGTGGTTTCATACAAGCTGGAACAGGTATATTTATCATCTTAACTTTAAATATTATTGGTCAGATTTCTTTGGTGAAATCAAATGCTATTAAAGCAATAGTGGTTATTTTTTACACTTTAGCTGCTTTAGTAATTTACGCTTATAATGATAAAATTGATTATGCAATGGGATTTACACTTGCCATTGGCAATGCTTCAGGTGCATGGTTTGCCAGTAGATGGTCTGTAAAAAAAGGCGATGGAATTGTGCGTTGGTTTTTAATTGTGATGGTTAGTTTTATGGCAATTAAATTGTGGTTTCCTGAATTGTTTACTTTTTAACTTAATTCGCTAATACGTTTTGGTGTAAAGACGTTTTGCAAAACGTCTTTACATCAAAAATATAAACTACTTTTGTAATATGAATACAATCGGAAACATTTTTAGACTTACCACTTTTGGAGAATCTCACGGAACTGCTATTGGCGGTATTATTGATGGTTGTCCATCTGGAATTACTTTAGATTTTAATGCCATTCAACAAGAATTAAATAGGAGGAAACCAGGGCAATCTAAATTAACGACTGCTAGAAAAGAAGATGACAAAGTTGAATTTTTATCTGGTATTTTTGAAGGAAAAACTACTGGAACACCAATTGGATTTCTCATAAAAAATAAAGATCAAAAATCTAAAGATTACTCTGAAATTAAAGATACTTTTAGACCAAGTCACGCTGATTTTACTTACCAAAAAAAATATGGTATTCGAGATTATCGTGGTGGTGGAAGATCATCAGCAAGAGAAACTGCAAATTGGATAGTTGCTGGTGCAATTGCTAAACAAATAATAAGTTCTATTAAGATTGACGCATATACTTCTTCGGTTGGTAATATTTATTGTTTGAAACCATATCAAGACTTAGATTTTACCAAAATTGAATCTAATATTGTTAGATGTCCTGATGATGCATACGCTAATCAAATGATTGATTTAATTACTAAAACAAAAAAAGAAGGCGACACACTTGGCGGCACTGTAACTTGTGTTGTTAAAAACGTTCCTATTGGTTTAGGTGAACCTGTTTTTAATAAATTACAAGCAAATTTAGCACATGCTATGTTATCTATAAATGCTGTAAAAGGTTTTGAATATGGTGCTGGTTTTTGTGCTACTAACATGAAAGGTTCTGAACATAACGATATTTTTAACGAAGATGGCACAACGCAAACTAACTTGTCTGGAGGAATTCAAGGTGGAATTTCTAACGGAATGGACATTTATTTTAGAGTCGCTTTCAAACCTGTAGCAACCATTTTAAAACCACAAGAAACCATCACAAAAGATGGTAAAAAAACCATTTTAAAACCAAAAGGAAGACATGACACTTGTGTTGTACCACGCGCCGTGCCAATTGTAGAGGCTTTGGCAGCTATGGTTTTAGTTGATTTTTGGTTGTTGAAGAATTGAAAAAAGTAATGAGTTATCAATTTTTAGATGCTTTACAGAAGCAAGCAAATAAAAATAAATTTAAAGACTAATTACAAAACCATTTTTCAATCAATTTATCTTCAAAATCTAATTCATTTTT
>CAYQTF010000118.1:0-8042 GCA_964420345.1 uncultured Flavobacteriaceae bacterium | reverse complement strand
AATTACTTAGTAAATAGTTATGTAATTAAAAATCAAATTTCTATTTTTGAAACCAAATTAGAAATCAATGAAAAAAATATTTCCTTTAGTATTTATATTATTAGTGTTAATTGTAAATGCACAACAAAAAAAATTAAATTTAAATGATGCCGTTTTAGGTTATTCAAAAGGATTATATCCAAAATATTTAACAGGTTTAAAAGGTGTTAAAAACACGAGTAATTTTGTGGTTTCCGAAAACAATTCCTTTGTAATAAAAGATTTAAACAACAATATTGTTAAAACAATAAAATTAGAAGATCTTCAGAAAAGTATCAAAGATTTAAAAAGTTTACCAAGGTTGTTACAAATTAATGAAAACACATTAACATTTAAAGTGTTACATAAACTGATTGTTTTTAATTATGAAAATAACACAGTAAGCAAAAGTATTTCGTTTGCTGAAAAAGCATTAAACACAGAATTTAATAATGCAAATAGTGTTGCATATACGATAGATAATAATTTATATATCGCAAATACTGAGGAAGAAAAAATAGCAATAACTAAGCACACCGATAAAAATATTGTTGCAGGTCAAGCAATTGCACGTTATGAATTCGGAATTTCAAAAGGTACATTTTGGTCGCCAAATAATACTTACTTAGCATTTTATGAAAAAGATGAAACTAATGTGACAGATTATCCGTTGGTTGATCAAACCACATATCCAGCAACGTTAAATAATATTAAATATCCAATGGCAGGTCAAGGAAGTGAATTGGCAAAGATTGGCGTTTATAATTTAAAAAAAAAATCACTTATTTATTTAGATATTGATAATAAAGATGAGCATTACTTAACCAATTTATCTTGGTCGCCAAACGAAAAATATATTTTAGTTGCCGAAGTAAATAGAGCGCAAGATCATTTTTCTTACAATGTTTACGATGCAAAAACAGGTAAAAAAGTAAGAACCCTTTTTGAAGAATCTAATAATCGTTGGGTTGAACCAGAAAACGATGCTGTTTTCTTACCAAATAACGATAAAAAATTCTTGTGGTTAAGTGAAAGAGACGGTTTTAAAAATTTATTTTTATATAACCTTAAAGGGAAATTAATTAAAAAACTAACGAATTTTAAATTCCCGATAAAAGCCATTTTAGGTTTTGATAAAAAAGGAGAAAATGTGTTAGTTTCTGCAACAGGAAAAGATGGCAGACAAACACATTTATATAAAATCAACGCACTTTATGGCGAAATAACAAAATTAACCACAAGAAAAGGCACGCATAAAGCACAATTAAATGGCGATTATATTATAGATAATTTTAGTAGTCTTTCTACGCCAAGAGAAATAAAATTAATTAATATTAATGATGGCGAAGAACATTTATTGCTAAACGCAAAAAACCCTTTAAAAGAATATAAATTAGGTGCAACTGAATTTTTAACATTAACTTCAAAAGATGGTTTTAATTTGCATACAAGAATGATAAAACCAGCAAATTTTGATTATAGTAAAAAATATCCGATATTAATTTATGTTTATGGCGGTACGCATGCGCAGTTAGTTACAGATTCTTGGCTTGGTGGCGCACCACTTTGGATGCGACAGTTTGCAACCGAACACAATTATATTGTTTTTACATTAGATAATCGAGGTTCTGGAAATAGAGGTTTTGCCTTCGAAAGTATCATTCATAGAAAAGCAGGTGATGCAGCAATTGAAGATCAATTAGTAGGAGTAGAGTATCTAAAAAGATTGCCATATGTAGATACAAACAGAATTGCCGTTTATGGTTGGTCTTATGGTGGTTTTATGGCAAGTTCTATGATTTTAAGAAACCCAAATATGTTTACAACTGCAGTTGCTGGCGGACCAGTAACCGATTGGAAATATTACGAAGTTATGTACGGCGAACGATATATGGACACGCCACAAGAAAACCCTGAAGGTTACGCAAACTCTAGAGTAGGCAAATATTTAGATGGTTTTGAAGGAAAATTATTACTAATTCATGGTAGTGTAGATCCAACAGTTGTACCACAACATAGCATGACATTATTAAAAGAAGCAGTTGATAAAGGTGTGCAGTTAGATTTTTTTACCTATACAAATCATCCGCACAATGTTAGAGGAAAAGATCGTGTACATTTAATGCAAAAAGTATTAGATTATGTTGTGGAGCATAATAAATAGGTTCTATGTTGTTTTATAGTGGGTATTATTTTAAATTCCAAAAATTAAGTTCCAAATCCCAAATAAAAAACAAAAATCAATTTTTCAAAAATCAAACATTAAATTTGTTTATTATTACTAATTTTTGATATAATGTAAGGTTTTGTTTGTATTTTGATATTTAAATGTTGAGGTTTATTTGGAATTTGGAACTTGATTTTTGGTTTTTTTACATTTCATCAATATTAAAAACATAATGCTACCCACTATAAACGACCTTAGAACCAATAAATAAAGGTTAGAGAAATTTATAGATTTCTAAAACTTATTTTTGTGATGACATTTCATTCGTTTTCTTTAAAAGAGAAATAGTAAATAAAAGTATAATTATTCCAACAAAACTTATGCTTAACCACATAAACCATGGTTTTTCGTAAAATGGTATGTTTTTAACAATTACCGATTTAGTTTCAATATTAATTTCTTCGTTTACTAATTTTAAGATTGGTAAATTATAAGCAATTTCGTTTTTAAAATTAACGATATCATACAGTGGTTTCTTCAATTTTTTATTGCCAGCAGTTATTATATAATTTTGATTAACTTTTAAATCGGTTACTAAATATTTTTCTTTTTGAAGAAAATCAATAGAAGTAATTTGTAGTGCTTGGTTATCTTGATTATCAATTTCGATAATAAATTCTTTTTGTTGGATGTTTAAATCGCTAAAATTATTATCCGATTTTGAATTTAAACTCATATTTTTTATAGAACGTTTATTTGTATTGTTTTTATAAATTTTTGCTGTTCTATTAAATAATTTTGGTTGCTCAATTTTAAAATTTATTTTATTTATTTCGTAATTTCTACTTGCAGAAACATGAATTAAAGTTAAATTTTCTTTTTGTTCAATTTTATAATTATAATCTAATGCTAGATATTTTATTTTATTTATGACTTTTTTACTTTTAAAATAACCAACTTCTTTAATATGAATAGGAGCAGAGAGCGAATCATTTATTACCAATCTAATAAATTTATAGTCTATTGAAGGAAAATTTATATTGTAATAATGAAACCCGTTATTTGTATTTTTAGATAAATTAAGATAGATTTTTTCGGAAATTACAAACCATTTTTTGTTATTATCACTTCCTTCAATTTTACAATTTTTTCTAGCGTTTGTATTAGATAATTTAAAAGTAAACGAATTATAAATTTTCTTTTTTAAATTTTTAACCGATACAGTAGTTTGTTTTTTATTATATTTTAATGTGTGTTTTACTGCTGTAAATTCTTCGTCAACATATTGGTAACTAAAATCTTGTATAAAATACGGTGTTTGCTGATTAGCCGTATTAAAAATTCTTAAATCACTAAAATTAGTGTTAGCAATTACACGCAATTTTGGTGTTAAAACTATTTTTTTAAATCCGATAACGGAATCATTTTTAATGTTAGCAGTATAAATAGTGCTTTCTTGAGCAGATATTATAAAACTTACCATTCCAAAAATAAGTAGTAATTTATTTTTTATTTTTTTCATCTTTTTCTTCATCTTTAAAAAATGCTTTTTTAATTTTTTGATACATAAACGAAATTATTAATAAAACAATACCTAATATAATAAAAGCGACAATTTTTCCACCTTGACTAACATTGCCAATATCATAGGTAAATAATTTTACAATAGTAATTGCAATTAAAATTAAAGAAAAAATACGCCATGCTTTTTTTGATTTTTTTATTCCGAAATATAAAAAGATAAAGGCTAAAATACCCCAAAGAATAGGAAAACTTGTTTTAATAACTGTGGTTTTAGATTTGCTAATAAGTCCGTAAATTTCTAAATTAACATCCGTTAAAGCGCTAATTTTCGGACTAATAACAATTGGTTGCGATATAATTAACAACTCTAAACTAATTAAAATAACTACAATACTTGCTAAAAAATAACTTAAAATATTTCTGTTTTTGGTATTATATTCTTCCTTATTTAAATGATTGTAAAGTAAATACATAACGTAAAACACCAACCCTAAAAGTATTAATTGAATATAAAAAGTAGGATTAGAAGTATTCTCCAAAACACTAGATCTAAATGAATTAAACGGAATGTTAGAAAAGAAACTTAAACTAAATAAAATCGCTAAAATGGAAGAAATTAAACCAATAAAATACGTTTTTTTATATTTGAATAAAAAGGTAATAGCCAGTATAATAAATACATAATTATAAATTACAACAATAGTATTTGCTAAAAAGTAATCTAAATGATTGTTTGTTTGATGTGTTAATTCTAACAAACCAGTGACATAAAGAACAACGCCAGCAATCGCAATTAAAACAACCGCTATTTTAGACGGATCAATCTTAATATTTTTTAAAATAGTATAGTTTTCTTTTTCTTTCTTTAATAAAAAAGCGCCTGTTGCCAAAGATAAAACTGTAAAAATACCTGTTAAGAAACCTTTGTTAAATAAGATATTTAATTTCTCTAAACTTTCATAAATTTGTTGAAAATCTATTGCTAAACTACCAATCGCTAAGAAAATGGTAATAAATGCGGCAATTTTAAAATCGTGATTTTTAATTTTTTGTGACAACCAAATTAACAATACGCTTTCTGCTGCCCAAAATAAAGTGATATAATTACCTTCTAATTGTATTGGGCCTGTTAAGGTTAAGAAAGTTAGCGTCATGCCAATAAAAAGGTAAATTGTTTTTTTGTCTATAATCTTTTTTTGTAATAAAGTCCAACCTGTACCTAAATTAATAAGCGCTAATAAAAGTGTGAATAAACCTTTAAATGAAGTTGCAAAATAATCTAACAAATACAAACCTTGCCCAAAATACACAAACGTACTTATTAAGAAAAGTGACATTACTAATGGTTTGATTTCTTGTCTTTGTTCATTAATAACTCTAAAAATATTCATAGCAAAAAACACGATATAAAATAAGGTAGCGAATAAAAATAGAATGACTGAATTTAAGTTAATATGCTCATCTGAAACAAACCAACCAATAAAAAACAAATGTGTGAAAATAAATGCCAAGATATTTATAACAAACCATTTTTTCTTTATGGAAACAAATAGAAATCCAATATTTAAAATTAATAAATAACTAAATAAAACAACAAAATTACCACTACCAGTACTTGCTAGAATTGGCACTAAAAAACCACCAATTAAGGACAAGACACCTAATTCTTTACGATTATATAAAAGGGAAATTACAGTGCTAAATATAGTAACAACAACCATTAATATAAAAGCAACGGTTTGACTATATAGATTATATTCTTTAAAAGCATAAGTTATTATAAAATAGAAAACCACTATGGCACCACTTACTAAAATAGAACTAAATGCTTTGTAGTTTTTTTGAAGTTTGTGAGCAAAACCAAGTAGAATTGCGCCAGAAAGAAAACCAATGCCAACTCTGCCAATTTCGTTTATCCATTCTTGATCGATAGCGTATTTTACAAAAAAACTAATACCTAAAACTAAAATTAGAATCCCGATTTTACTAATTAGATTTTCACCAATAAAAGTTTCTAAATCTGGATTTCTCTTTTTAAAAGATTCAAATTTATTATTTAAAGTATCGCTTAAAGTTTTTTGAGTAACTTTCCCTTTTGGTTTTATAGTTGTTGGTTCAGGTGTAATTATAACAGTATGTTTTTCTGTCGTTTTAGGTTTTTCTTTTGATTCTTTAGCAATAAAATCTTTTTTATTATCTAAATGGACTTTAAAGACATCTTCAACTTTCTCAATTTTTGAAGTAAAAGAATCAGACTTTTTAATTTCTTTTTCAATAATAACTTCTTTTTTAAAAGTGACTTTTTGAATTGGTTTTTTATTTATGATGTATTTTAAATCATCAATTTTATTGTTTAGAAATTCGATTTTATTTTTTAAAGACTTTAAATTACTATTATTTACAATCAAGAATATAATAATAATGACAAATAAAATTGCTTCCATCGATTTTAGTTTTTAGCGTTAAAACTATTTGCTTATTTTAGTATAACGAAATAAATATTTTTAAATTATAATAAGATATGATGTTACTCTTTTACAAAAACAAACTCCTCAAAAAAGAAATCAGGATTTGGTACATGAATATGTAATGTAGAAATTTCACCATTTTTATTTAAATCAAACCATAATTTACCTTGTGGTAAAGAAGAAAGTTTGGTGTCAAATCTAAAAGTAAAAATATCATGATTCCAGTGGTTTAAATCTGCGAAGAAAATTGGTGTTTTGTCCATAGTAAAATGTAGTTTGTTTCCTTTTTCAGAAATAGTTACAGTGCCATACATTTTATCTTTATAGACACCAATATATTTGTCTAAAGCAAAAGATTTAGTGTGTTTTCCACGTTCTTTTTCAGTTTTAACTAAAGATTTATTGTGTTTTTTATCGCCTTCATTTTTGAAAATCAACCAATCTTTAGACCAATCTTTCCCGTTAAGGTTATCTGCAAGAATGACATCTAAACTTTTATTTACTAATGCAGAAGGAATCCAATTTAAACTATTTGTTAAGATAATGATACCCAATTTTTTTTCTGGTACAAAAGTAGATTTAGAAATCATACCATCATAACCGCCACCATGACCAACAATTTTATAACCTTGGTAATCTTGCAAACCCCAACCTAAACCGTAAGATTTAAAATGAACACGTTGCTTGTTTTTACTAATTGGTCTATTAATATGTGGTGTTGTCATATTTTTAAAACTCCTTTCCGAAAAAAAAGTTTTGTCATTAAATTTTCCTTCGTTTGCATTTAAGATTAACCAGTTTGCGTAATCGTTTACAGATGAAATTAAACCGCCAGCAGCAGTCATATTATCCCAATTTAACCAATCTAATTTGTAATGTTTTCCGTTTTCGTAAAAATACGGACTTGCGACATTAGTTGCATTTTTTAACTGATTTGTTGAAGTTAACGTTCTATTCATTTTTAAGGGTTTCAAAAAATGAGTCGAAACATAGTTAGACCAAGTAGAATCGGTTACTTTTTCTAATATTTTTCCAGCAGCAATAAACGCAATATTACTATAACCAAATTGTGTTCTATATGGATAAATTGGTTTTAAATGTTGCTGTGCTTTTATAATTTTTTCTTCCGATAAATTGGTTCCGAACCATAATAAGTCACCAGAAAAAGTTTTTAGTCCGTTTCTATGGCAAAGTAAATCTTCTATGGTTGTATTATTGGTTGTATAATCGTCATATAATTTAAAATATGGTAGATAATCGGTTACTTTGTCCGTCCATTTTATTTTTTTTGCATCAACTAATTGTGCTAATGCAGAAGCAGTAAATGCTTTTGAGTTTGATGCAATTGAAAATAAAGTATTAGCATCTACTTTAGTTTTTTGTTCTAAATTGGCATAACCATAACCTTTACTAAATACGATTTTACCATCTTTTACAATAGCAATTGCCATACCTGGTATATGCCATTCGTCTAATGCTTTTTGATAGTAATTATCTAGATGTTCTAATTGTTTAGTTGTTTGACTAAATAGACTATTCCCTAAAAAAAGAAAGGAAATTAATAGGATTGTTTTTTTCATTAGGAATGTATTTATAGTATTTCAGATACTAATTTAATTTATAAGAAACCTCTGCTTTTTCTAACTCTTTCAATAACTCCGTAGAAATATTAACTTTTTTAGTTCTACTTTGCATGTGCAGTTTTAATTTATCTTTAGCGTCATAAACTACAAAATTAAGAATGTGACTTCCTATATGAGTCTTGAGCATGTTCTCCATTTTTTTAATAGAATTTTCAGTTAACAAATTTACATCTAATTGCAAGGTTAATTTTTTGGCCGATTTACTTAAAACATCTTGTAATT
>CAYQTF010000117.1:0-8076 GCA_964420345.1 uncultured Flavobacteriaceae bacterium | reverse complement strand
TATTTGTACTATAATTAATATTATGTTAAGCAGTGTTTTTTTAACCACAACTCTACAATTAACCGTTAAGAAATAAAATAAGAAATAGTTACCTCAATATCATTATAAACCAAGGAGTCATTTACTTTAAAATAAAAACAATTATCTTTAGAATCCCAATTTGGAAATAAAATATTATTATTTTTTAAATTTTCAGATAATTCTAAATGTGTGATGTTTCCAATTAAGATTAATTTAAATACATTAGAACCATTTTTTAAACTTTTAATTTTATAATTACCCGTTTTTTCTAATTCTTTTTTAAATTGGTCGAATTTCTTTAATGTTAATTTATACCGTCTTTCATAACCGTCAAAAAAATAGTTAGCAATTGCTATTTGCTGCCATGATGATGGTAATCCTGCGCCAAACATTCTATGTTCCTGTGTTAAATTATCAATTATGTGTTTTGAACCTGCTAATATTGCTCCATTAACAGAATTAAAAGATTTATATAAACTCAAATAAATCGTATCAAACAAATTAGTATATTCTTGTACAGAATGTCCTGAAAAAGCAGCATCTATAAACAATCTTGCTCCGTCAAAATGTGTGGCAATTCCGTTTTTTTTGCTGTTTCGGTTATTTTTTTTAAATTGTTAAACGGAATTCTTTGTAAATGGCTTCGCCTAATTGGTGACTCTAAAGATAAAACACCAATTGGTGTACTTACTTTTCCAGTTTCACTGTCGTTTATTGCTTTTTCAAACTCTTTATTGTCAAAAATAACTTGCTCTGCTCCTAACGTTATTAAATTTATACCACTTAATGTGGTCGCACAATCACCAGAATCTCTATTAATATGAGAATTATATTGAACAATCGCTCTTTTTTTTGTTGTGCAATGCTGACGTAATGCAATATGATTTGCTAAAGTACCTGAAGGCATGTAAATTGCCTTTTCTTTTCCTAGGACTTTTGCAACTTTTTCTTCAAATTTATGTATCATTCCACCATTTCCATAAGAGTCTGGAGTAAATTTTTTATCTTGTAATATTACTTGAAGTATATTAGTATAAAGTTCTGTTGGTAAGTTAATTCCATCTCTTGTGAAATTGACAGGCAAATGCTTTTTTAACAGTTCTTCAACATCTAAATTGTTTTTTGAATGATTCATAATTGGTATAAATGGTATCGAAGCAACTGTAGCAGTATTTCTAATAAAATCTCGTCGTTTCATAATTTAAATTTTCAATTTTAAAATTACATAAATTATATCATTCTTTAAGGTGTTTTAGTAAGAAATGGTATTGTGTAGTAACTTTAAATGTTTTTTATGGCGCTATTTTTGATACTACCTAGGTATATTAACTCTTAAATTACTTATTATGTCAAGACGCAAAATACCTGAAATAAATGCTGGTTCAATGGCAGATATTGCCTTTTTATTATTGATCTTTTTTTTAGTTACTACTACAATGGATATCGATGTTGGAATACCCAGAAAACTACCTCCAAAAGTCGATGCGCCTATTGCAGATTTCTATGAACGTAACGTTTTAATTGTAAATATTAATAACGAAGGTTCTATTTTAATTAACAATGAAAAGTTTTTAAAAATAAGCGAAGTTAAAGATGTCACGAAACTTTTTTTAGACAATGGTGGCAGATTAGGTAAAAGTGGTGAAATTTGTGATTATTGTGAAGGTGAAAAATTAATAAACTCATCAGTGCATCCTAATAAAGCGATTATATCTTTGCAAAGTTCTAGAAAAACAAAACATGGTGATTATATTGCTGTAACAAACGAAATCGTAAGAGCTTATAACGAATTGCGAAATAGAGAATCTAGAAAACAATTTGGAGTGAATTTTTCTGTTATCTTAGAAAAAGCGAAGAAAAACCCAAATAACAAAACTTTAAAAACGAAAGTAACTATCATAAAAGAACGTTTTCCGATGTTGTTTTCTGAAGCAGAACCTTTGAAAATTTAATTTTTAGGCGTTTATATTAATTTATTATTTTTAACCTTTTGTACTGCTTCCATTTTATTATGTACATGCAATTTTCGGTAAATATTTTCGATGTGTTTTCTAACTGTTCCTAAAGAAATAAATAAATTTTCAGAAATTTTATTATAATTTAAACCTTTAGATGATTGTATTAATACATCTGTTTATCTTTTAGTTAGGTTTGTTTTTTATTTATCGTCATTAATTTTGATTTGTAATGGGTTTCTTAATAAATTCAAAAATTTTAATGCAATACTTGGTGTCATTACTGCGCCACCATTCATAACTTCTAAAATAGAGTTTTTTAAATTTTCTGTATTAATTTCTTTTAATAAATAACCGTCTGCTCCTGCTTTTATGGCGTTAAAAATATTTTTACCATCATCATAAGCCGTTAGCATGACTATTTTTATGAGGATATTTATTTTAATAATTGCGGAGTTCTACTACTCTCGAAGTCTCGGGATAGTGTAATTAAAAAAGAATGTCATTTCGGACAGAGTTATTGTTTGCTAATAAAAAAAAGAACGACGAGAAATCTGTCATTGCGAGATTACCTACTCGATTACGTGACGTTAAAAAGTCACTTCAATACAGGATAATTATATTAACTAAATACGTTCCATATTTTAAAATCTTTATTAGGTCACTGCTAGTTTACGAATCATTTTAGCCAATATTTTAGGAAAGTATCGCTTTACTCTTACCGCTAGTTTCTCTAAATTTCCTCCGATAACAATTTCGTGTTTTTTATTTGCAATTGCTTTTACTGCTTTTTGAGCAAAATATTCTGGAAGCAAACCGTTTTGAGTTGCTTTGTCCATTGTGTTCTGTTTAGAACCGTCGCCAGTTAATGCATTTAAAGAAACATCTGTTTTTACAAAACCAGGACAAATTAATGTTATAGCAATATTCTCTTTATAAACTTCTGCTCTTAAACTATCAAAAAAACCGTGTAAAGCGTGTTTAGATGCTGCATACGATGTTCTTAATGGCGTACCAATTCTACCAACAACACTTGTAATTACTACAAACTGAGCCTCTTTTTTAGCAACAAAATAGGGTAATATTGCTTTTGTAAGTGCAATAGTACCAAAATAATTGGTTTTAAATATTCGTTCATCAACAGTAATACCTGTATCAATTGCTAAAGATCGTTGGCTAATACCGCCATTATTTATAAGTATATCTATACCATCAAATAATGAAATTGCTGTTTGTACTGTTTTGTTTATATGCTCATAATTGTCTAAATCCAATTTTAAAACTTGCACTTTATTTGGTTTAGAACAAAGCGTTTTTACCTCTTGTAATTTATCCAAATTTCTTGAAGAAATAATAAGGTTAGCATTTTCTTTAGAAAATTCTATTGCAAGTGCTTTGCCTATTCCAGACGATGCGCCAGTTATCCAAATTGTTTTGTTATTAAAATTCATTTATTTATTGTTTATTCCAAATTTCAAAAGATTTTTCTGCTTGTAATTCTAACATTTCTAATCCGTTTTTAATTGTTGCACCGCTTTTTTTTCCCTTTTTAAGGAATAGACTTTCTTTAGGATTGTAAACTAAGTCAAATAATAAATTATTTTTATTTATAAATTTATAAGGTATATTAGGACATTGATCTATTCTAGGAAATGTACCTAATGGTGTACAATTAATGATAATACTATTATTAAAATGCTTTTCCGTTATATCGGAATATGCAATAATATTATCACCAAAGGTGTTTCTAGATACCACTATATAATCCATATTTAAAGATTCCAAAGCAAATTTAATTGCTTTGGTTGCGCCACCATTTCCTAAAATAAGTGCAAATTTATGATGTGCTTGCAATAATGGTTTAATGGCATTTAAAAAGCCGTAATAATCCGTATTACTTCCTTTTAAATAAGTGCCATCAACAACAGTTACTGTATTTACTGCGCCAATTTTTTCGGCTATTTCATCTACTTCATCTAAATATTCAAATATTTCTTCTTTGTATGGTATGGTAACGTTAAAACCGATTAAATCATTGATAACATCATTTAAAAAAAACGGTAATTCTGAAATATTTTCAATATCAAAATTATCATATTGATATGATAATTTCTCTTCCATGAATTTAGCACTAAAGTATTTTTTAGAAAACGAATAATCTATGTTTTTGCCAAGTAAACCTAATTTATACTTTCGTTGTTTTTTTACCATATTTTTCTATACTAACTAATATTAATATTCCTAAAACTATAAAACCAATTGCAAACCAAGTTTCAGAATTGCTAAGGTTAGGCAAATAACGTTCGTAATTTTTTAAAATTTTATTACCTTGACTATCCAATAAACTAATACCATTTTCTACTACATATATTTTTTCTTTCCAAGGCCAAACATTCCCTAAAGAACCTGTAATAAAACCAATTACAACTGCTGTTACAACATTATGCCATTTATTTAACAAATAGCCTAAAATATGTGAAGTAACAATTAAACCGAAAGCAGAACCAGTAGTAAAAGCACCAATAATTTTTAAGTATTTTATACGCATTTGGTCTTGTAAAAAATCGAAATTACCAGAAACAATATCTATTAATGTTTGTGATAGCATATTAACCGAATCTACTAAAAGCAATACATAATTTCCTAAAAGAATTAGTATGAAAGAACCAGAAAGACCAGGCAAAGTCATACCAGAAACGCCAACAATACCACATAAAAAAACAAACCAAAGATTACTATTTTCTTTTGCTGGTGGCAATAAACTGATACTTATACCTATAATTAAACCTATAGCAATAGAAAATATACATTTTGTAGTATAATCTTTAAAATTTTTGATAATATAATAAATAGAGCCAATAATAAGACCAAAGAAAAGACTCCAAACAAATAATTCATACCTTGTAATAAAGAAGTCTAACAAAAAGGAGACAGTAAAGTAACTAAATAAACTACCTCCAAAAACTAATATAAGAAATTTGCCATTAATATAATTATAAAAACTTATGAATTTTCCGCTAAAAAACAGTTTAAATGCTTTGAGGTTAATTCTTTTTAATGAAAAAATTAATTCTTCGTAAAAACCAGTAACAAAAGCAACAATACCACCAGAAACACCAGGTATTTTATTTGCGCCACCCATTGCTAGTCCTTTAATGAATAATAAAATTTTATCGGATAATGTTCTTGTTTTTTGAAGTTCCATTATTAATTTTGAATGTTACTTTACTTTACAAATATAGTTGTTCAAAGTCGTATTTACTATGTTAAAACGAAATAAAATGGTTTAATTGTTTAATCGTTTAATTGTTTAATCGTTTAAACAAATATACAGTTCATCCTAAAAATAATACAATTCGGTAACAAACAATTTAAAATAAGAATGATGTGTCGCATATTTGCTGTGTCAAATAATGACAATAATCTTAAAACATAAAATCATGACAAAAATTATTTTAACATTCGCATTGTATTTAATCACTATTCTTGCTTTTTCTCAGGATAATATTTCAACAGAAATTGAATCTACTACTCAGGAAAGTAAAATTTCATCTATTAAAGTATCTGTAAACAATATTGCTAGCAATAACGGAAAAGTGGTATTTGCTCTCTATAATCAAGAAGGATATTTAGTAAAACCAATTGCAGAATTATCTTCAACAATAACCGATAAAAAAGCGAGTATCATTTTTAAAGATATTCCAAAAGGTATTTATTCTATTATTAGTTATCATGATAAAAATGATAATAATAACATGGATTTCTCATCAAACGGCATGCCACTAGAAGATTATGGTGCGACAAATAATAATATAACATTTGGTCCACCACAATTTAATACATCAAAGTTTGAAGTTAAAGATAAAGACCTTACATTTGAAATTAAATATTAGTATTAACTAAATAGTTGGTAAATAATACACAATTAACATGAAGGATATAAAAAAAACAAGTTTAATCGCATTTATAATAGGTGTTATTATATTTATTACAGAACGCATCATAACTAAGCAAAGTTTAGAGGAAAGTAATCAAACCTTATTTCTTTATTTTATGATTATGCAATTATATTCCTTTGTGATAACTTTTGGTAATGCCTTTTATAATTTCTATTTAAATAAATTTATTACTTGGCAAGACGAACCTAAAAAAAGGTTAATTATAGGTTCATTAGGTTCTATTATTATTACGATGCTGATTATTGTTATTCTTAGAATAATAGTTATTGAAGGTCGCATAAATGTGTTTTTAAAATCGGATAAATACTATTACATATTTATTCTAACGGTAAATATATTAATTATAATGCACGCTATTCACTTTTTTAAGACAATGACAGAAAAGAAAGTGACAAAGCACAAGGTTATTAGCAAAACACAATCGGCTAAATTCGAGAGTTTAAAAAATCAGTTAGATCCGCATTTTTTATTTAATAGTTTAAATGTTTTAACTTCTTTAATTGAGGAAAATCCTAAACAAGCAGAGAAATTTACCACAAAATTATCTAAAATATATCGTTATGTGTTAACGCAAAAGAATGAAGATTTGGTTTTAGCAACCGAAGAATTAAAGTTTGCAAAAACCTATACCGATTTATTACAAATGCGTTTTGAAGATGCAGTAGTTTTTGATATTCCAGAGGATTTAGATGTGGAAAATTTGAAAATAATTCCTTTAGCATTACAATTATTATTAGAGAATGCAGTGAAACATAATGTGATAACATCTAATAAAAAGTTAGATATTAAAATTTATCAAGAGAATAATTATTTAGTGGTTGAAAATAATATCAATAAGAAATCGACCATAGAAAAAAGCACCAAAGTAGGTTTGCAAAATATTGTAGATCGCTATTCTTTAGTAACTACAAGCGCTGTTATTATAGAAGATAACAACAAAACATTTAAGGTAAAATTACCTTTATTAATCCAAAAAACTAAAATTATGAATACATCCTATAAAAAAGAAGAAAAATATTACAAAGCAAAAAAACAAGTAAAAAAAATTAAAGACTTTTACACTAGTTTGTTTATATACTGCCTTTTCGTACCATTTATTATTTTCATTTGGTATAATTATTCAAGAGGCACAATACAATGGTTCTGGTTTCCTATTTTAGGTTGGGGATTGGGTTTGTTTTTTCAAGGTGCAGAAGCCTTTAACAAATTTCCTGTATTTGGAAATGATTGGGAAAAACGAAAAATTCAAGAATTTATGGAAGATGATGAGGAAGTACAGTTTTAATCAGTAATCAGTAATCAGTAATCAGTAATCAGTAATCAGTAAAATATATGGAAACAATAAATAACAATAACGAAAAATATCAGCAAGCAAAAGAACGTGTACATAAAATAAAAAGTTTTTATACCCATTTAACCGTATACATATTAGTTAACACCTTTATTACAGGCATAAATATATATTATAGTGGTTTTGAAAGGGTTCATTTTAGTATGTTTTCTACTTGGTTTTTCTGGGGAATAGGAATTTTCTTTCACGCAATGGGCGTTTTCGGAAAAAACTTAATCTTCAGTAGAGATTGGGAAAAAAGAAAAATAAATGATTTAATGGAACAAGAAGAAAATGAAATGAAGTTCTAATTTAGGTTATAGGTTTAATTGTTTGCATTACCTTTTCGATTAAACAGTTACACAATCAAACAATTAAACAGACTAGCAATCTTTCTCTTTCTCCATTTCAATAGTTACCATTTCGACATCACCACCAATTGGCGGATTTAATTTAGAAATCTTAACTATTGCTTTTTTAACCAATTTAGCATCTAAAAAAATGCGATCTAAAATACGACTAGCAACCGTTTCTAGTAGTTTAGATCGTATTTTCATTTCTTCTTTAATAATATTATTTAGCAATACATAATCGACCGTATCTTTTAAGTTGTCTGATGTTGCTGATGGTTTTAAGTTTGCATAAACAGAAAGATCTACAGTATAATCAGATCCTATTTGTCCTTCTTCAATTAAACAACCGTGATAGGCATAAACTCGGATGTTTTTTAAATGTATTTTTCCCATTTTATGTTATTTTTACTAATTAAGTGCCTAAAGTATTTAAAGTTTAAAGTGCCTAAAGTTACTAA
>CAYQTF010000116.1:0-8287 GCA_964420345.1 uncultured Flavobacteriaceae bacterium | reverse complement strand
TTTTAACTCTAGGCACTGAATAATTACGTTATTTAACTACAAAATTACAACTTTAATTAAATAATTAAAACAATTATTTTAAATTCGCAATTCAAATAAAAATTCAATATGAAAGCGAAACAATTATTTCTTCTTTTTTCTATTTCTTCCATTTTAGTAATAGTTTTATTAGCACCATTGTGGTCATCAATGTATTATTTTTTAATTTTAGTGCTTCCATTAATTTTTATGGGAGTTTATGATTTGCTACAAAAAAAGCATACTATCCGAAGAAATTATCCTCTAGTTGGTAGAATACGGTATATTTTAGAATCGTTTCGACCAGAATTAATGCAATATTTTATTGAAACCGATACACAAGGCAGACCAATAAACAGAATTTGGCGTACTTTAGTTTATCAACGCTCAAAAAAAGTAAACGACACTACACCTTTTGGTACACAAATGAATGTGTATCGTTCTGGATACGAATGGTTAGATCACTCTATGTATGCAAAAAATAATGTGAAAGATATTCACAAACAAGATTACCCAAGAGTTACTATTGGCAATAAGGATTGTAAACAACCATACGATATGAGTTTGTTAAATATTTCTGCGATGAGTTTTGGTTCTTTAAGTAATCGTGCGGTTTTATCGATGAATAAAGGTGCTAAAATTGGTAATTTCGCTCAAAATACTGGCGAAGGTGGTATTAGTCCATACCATCTAAAACATGGTGGTGATTTAGTTTGGCAAGTTGGTACTGGTTATTTTGGTTGTAGAGCAAAAGATGGTTCGTTTTGTGATGAAGCGTATAAAAAAAACGCTACAAGACCCGAAGTGAAAATGATAGAATTAAAAATTTCTCAAGGTGCAAAACCTGGTCATGGCGGTATTTTACCTGCAAAGAAAAATACACCAGAAATTGCAAAAATTAGAGGAATAGAACCTTATAATGACGTGCATTCTCCACCGGCACATTCCGCTTTTTCAAATCCAGAAGAATTTATGACTTTTGTTCAAAAACTAAAAGACTTATCTGATGGAAAACCTGTTGGTTTTAAATTATGTATTGGTAAAAAACAAGAATTTATCGATTTATGCCAAGCGATGTTAAAAAGTGGCATTATACCTGATTTTATTGCTGTTGATGGCGGCGAAGGTGGCACTGGTGCTGCACCTGTAGAGTTTTCGAATTCTATTGGTATGCCATTGCGTGAAGGTTTAGTTTTTGTGCACGACACTTTAGTTGGTTTTGATTTAAAAAAGGATATTAAAATTATTGCTGCAGGAAAAATAATTACTGGTTTTCATATGGCAAGAGTGATTGTTTTAGGTGCTGATGTTTGTAGTAGCGCTAGAGCAATGATGCTATCTATTGGTTGCATTCAGGCATTACAATGTAATACAAATACATGTCCTGTTGGTGTTGCAACACAAAATAAATCTTTAATTAGAGGTATTGATGTAAACGATAAAGGACAAAGAATTGCAAATTACCAAGAAGAAACGGTACATAGTTTTCTAGAAATGATTGCTGCTGCTGGTTTAGACAAACCGCAAGATATTGAACGAAGACATATTAACAGACGAATTGGTATGCACAAAATAGCAAAATTTAATGAAATTTATCCTGTAATGATACCTGGTAATTTATTAAAAAATGTAACTAGGCCTTTGGAGTATCAGCAGTATTTCTAGGTGTTTTTCGGATGATCATATATTGAACTTTAGGAACTAATAAAAAATTTAAAATAGTTTAAATGCAAAAAAAAAGATTAACGATTGGAGATTGTTGATTGGAGATTTAAGAATTTAAATTATTACTTCAAAATAAAAAGTAAGTAAACCACAATCTTTAATGAAATGATATAATTAATTGATTTTAAATTATTTAACAAATAACAACAATATTATTGTAATTGACTCATTTTTTCACGCAAAGGCGCTAAGTTTAGCAAAGTTCGCAAAGAAAAATTTAAACTTCGCAAACTTTGTGTTTTATTCGTGAGACTCTAAAAAATTATTTTCAATTTTTTAGCTAGTCATGCCTTTGCCTTGATAAATCGAACTAATCCCGCTTTTTCAGCGGGATATTGGTTTAATACCTCGACACTTGGGTCTCTCGACACTTCGGGACTATTATTGGGTTCAAGGCTTGCCCTGAGTGAGGTTTAATACCTTTTATTCACACTTTTTTATTTTTTATAGGAGTTTATCTCTTCGCTCCGCTCGGGTATTAAGTCTTTTTATTGGTAGTCTGCTTATAAAATGTTTTTACTAATTAAGCAAAAAATAAAGATTACTATTCCGATTCCCTAAAAAAACTAAAACAATTCCCACCATAACGCTTTAATTTATCAAAATTTTCTAGACTCGATAAGTCCGTTTTTTTTGAATGTTCTATGATTAGTAAACCGTTATTTTTTAATAATTTATTATCAAAAACTAATTGATATAAATTTTCAAATTTATCTTGCGGAAAGTTATATGGTGGATCCGCAAAAATAACATCATATTGTTGGTTTGTTTCTTTCAAATATTTATAAACATCTTTTTTATAAACATTTATAGCAATTTCGAAATCTTCCGAAGTTTTATTTAAAAATTTTACACAACCGTAATTATCATCTATACTTGTGATGTTTTTTACTCCTCTAGATGCAAATTCCAAACTAATACTACCAATACCCGAAAACAAATCTAAAACAGATATTTCATCAAAATAATATTCATTATTTAAAATATTAAATAACGCTTCTTTTGCCATATCCGTAGTTGGTCTAACTGGTAGGTTTTTTGGAGCATTAACTCTTCTACCTTTGTATTTACCTGAGACTATACGCATTGTTGATAATGTTTATTTGTTGATTTGGTTAATTGTTTATTTGTTTAATCGTTTAATTGTTTATTCGTTAGTACTATTTTATAAACAATTACACGATTTTATTTTTTACTCGCTATATACTTTTAAAACTTCCTTAAAAACTTGATTTAAAGTTGCTAAATCATCTGCGGTTACCATTTTTAAACGATATGCTTTTATGTTTCTTAAACCTTTAAAATAATTGGTGTAATGCCTACGTGTTTCTAAGATCCCTAAGGTTTCTCCTTTCCATTTTACAGCCATTTCTACGTGTCTTTTAGCCATTTCTACACGTTTTTCTATACTTACTTCTGGCAAATGTTCTCCTGTTTTAAAAAAGTGTTTTACTTCTTTAAAAAACCACGGATTACCAATACTTGCTCTACCAATCATACAACCGTCTAAACCGAATTCATCACGCATTAACATTGCTTTTTCAGGTGTATTTACATCGCCATTTCCAAAAATAGGAATATGCATTCTTTGGTTATTTTTTACTTCTGCAATTGGTTTCCAATTTGCATTGCCTTTATACATTTGCGAACGTGTTCTGCCATGAATGGAAATAGCCTGTACTCCTACATCTTGCAGACGTTCTGCAACTTCTACAATGCGAATAGAATCATAATCCCAACCTAAACGTGTTTTTACTGTTATTGGTAAATTAGTATGTTTTACCATTTCTTGAGTTAACTTTACCATTAACGGAATGTCTTTTAAAATACCCGCGCCAGCACCTTTACTTACTACTTTTTTTACTGGGCAACCAAAATTAATATCAATTATATCTGGTTTGGATCTTTCTACGATTTCCACTGTTTTTAACATGGAATCTAAATTTGCACCAAAAATCTGAATACCAACTGGTCTTTCTTGTTCGTAAATATCTAATTTCACAACACTTTTTGCAGCATCTCTAATTAAACCTTCACTAGAAATAAACTCGGTATAAACCACATCGGCACCTTGCTCTTTACATAATGCTCTAAATGGTGGGTCACTAACATCTTCCATTGGTGCTAATAATAATGGAAAATCTCCTAATTCTATGTTTCCTATTTTTGCCATAAGTTTTGCAAAAATAGTTGGTATTTATTAATAATTGGTAAAATTAGATGGTTTTATTCATGAGATTCTAAAAAATTATTTTCATTTTTTAGCAAATCGAATTAATCCCACTTTTTTTTAGCGGGATATTTATTTTTTACCAAACTTCTCCATTTGAAGTAACGTAATTTTTCCTCTTGATTTATAAGCCGAAGATTCTGTATCTATTCCTTTTTTAATTATTAATATTAATTCTTCATGAATCCAAGATTGTTCTTTTCCAAACACAAATAATGTTTGCATGGTATATGCTTTTACTGCAACTTTATGATTGGAAATCATCCAATCAAAACAAACTTCTATAATTCGCTCTTTATGAGTTTGATTTAAAATGACTATCGAAATTTTATCATTACGCAGTATTAATAATTGGCAAATTTTAGAAATCGGTCTTACAACACTATCAAAATGAACTTTTTTAATTTGATTAGTAAAATAATCTAAATGCGAAAAAAGCCATTCTAATTTTTCGGTACATACAAATTCAAAAACCCAAGCGGCTTTAATAGATGTTTTATTATCTACATCTAAAACAATGTCTAATAATGGTAAAAAATACTTTTTATTTTGTAATACAAGTTTAGCAACACGTATTCTATTTTCTCGCAAAGCGGAAATGTTTTCTAATTCTTTTAAGAGTTCTTGCTTAATCATATAGGTTTAAAACCTAAAAATGTCATTTTGAATAAAACAAAAAGTCTCAAATATAAGGCTCTTCATTTTTACTCAGAATGACAAAATTAATCATTTTAGATATTCTAGTTTAATCCTATAACAAACCGTCTAACAACGTTTTTAATTGTGGTTGTGATGGTCTTGGCGCATTTGAATTAACAATATTGCCTTGTGGATCGATTAATAAAAAACGTGGAATACTAGTAATACCATACGCTTTTATAAATTCCGATTGAAAACCGCGATCTGCAAATAATTGCATACCACCCATTTTTTTATCCTTAATCATTTTACGCCATTTATCTTTTGCTTTATCCCATGAACCTTGATTTCTTCTAGCATCATCTACCGAAATACTTACAAATTCGATATTTTTACCATGGTATTCTTTTTCAATTTTTGCTAAAAAAGGTATTTGTTGTTTACAAGGTCCACACCAAGTTGCCCAAACATCTACATAAACGTACTTGCCTTTTAAATCATTTAAAGAGGTTTTGCCACCTTTATAATTTAAGTAATTAGCAAATTTTGGTGATGCTTTTCCTTTCCCTAAAGAAGTCGTTAACAAATGTTCTTTTTTATGTTTGCTTTTAACTCTTTTAAAAAAACGTTCGTAATGCGTTTTTTGATTTTTTAGAATTGTAGAATCCACACCTTGTATAGATAACATTTTTTTTACTTCGCTTTCTAAAAAATTAATACGTGTAGTAAAAACATCTTCTTTTAATTTATAAAAATGATTAATGTTATTCATTTTTTCTTTTAAATCAAACGCTGTTTTTTGTTTTAAAAAATTACTTGTTTCCGAACCTAAACCAGAAACAACTGCACTATTATTAAAATCGTTATAATCATAGTTAAAATTCTGGTTATCACCATTAGATATAAAAATTACGTGTTTGTTTTTACCATCAAAAAAAGTGTGATAACCATTAACTTTAACTTTTAATGTATCCGAAAAAGTACCGTCTGCATTTATTGGTATCACTTTTTTATAGCCTTTACCTATAATTGAAACTTCTTTAGCACTATTATTTGCTATTAATCCTGAGAATTTAGCATACTCTTTAGATTGTTGTTTGCTACAAGAAACTAAAAAAATAAATACTAATAAATAAATTACTTTTTGCATAATTATATTATAATTTTAAATCTTTTAAAATGGTTTTTATTTTTTCACTCGATGGTCTAGGTGCATTTGCATCTATCACATTACCTTTATCATCAATTAAAATAAATCTTGGTATGCCTCTAATTCCGTAACCTTTTACAAAATCAGATTCCCAAGCTTTATCCGAAAATAATTGTACACCTTTCATTTCTTTTTCGGCAATCATTTTTTTCCAACCTTCTTTTGATGCCTCTAAAGAATTATCAGGGTAACCTCTTCCATTATCTACCGAAATACTAACAAACTCAATATTTTTGCCATGATATTCTTTTTCTAATTCTATTAAAGAAGGAATTTCTGCTTTACAAGGTCCACACCAAGTTGCCCAAACATCTACATAAACATATTTACCTTTTAAATCTTTTAAGGAAGTTTTTGTGCCATCAATATTTTCGTAATTCTCAAATGTTGGTGAAGGTTTACCAATAAAACTAGCATATTTTGCTTTTTCAGCAACCATATATTCATATTGTTTTTTAAGTCCTTTTGCCATTTGTGCTAAACCTTCTTTTTCTTTGGTTAATAAGTCCGCATCTATATTTTTCGCATTTTCTAAAAAAGAAGTGAATTTCTCGATAATATCAGTCGTTTTTTGAGTGAATGCTTTTTCGTCTAAATCAAATAAATCACCAGTAATTAATTTTTCTGATAATAAATCTTTTTGTGCTAAATAGTTGTTGTTTTCTGCACCAATTCCTTCAAATTTAACAGTTTCATCAAATTCTTTGGTGTCTAAAGTTAATTTTAAATCATCGCCATTTTTTAAGTAAAGACCTTTAAATTCATTACCATCCGAAAAAGTAAATAGTGCACCTTTATCGCTTAAATGTAAAGTATCTGAAAACGTACCATCTTTTGTAATTTTAATATCTTTAGAATACTCTCTAGATTTTACAAAACCATCTTTTCCTAAATGATTGGTAATTTTGCCAGAAAAAGTTACATAATCTTTTGGTGCACCTGTTTTACAAGAAAATAAAGCAATTGCAAATACGAATATTAAAATATTTTTAATCATAATAAAATGTTTTAGTTAGATAAATGCAAATATAGTTTATTTTTTACATATTATTTTCGATAATTTCTTGCATAGTATCTTTGGTTTGTTGAATTTTGAACAAATTTTAAATATACATGGAATCTCATCATATTATCGATTCAAAGTTTTTGACTTTAACTACCATTAAGGAACTAATTTTAGTAAATAAAAAAATAAAATTAGCAGATGAAATTATTGCAAAAATTAAAAAATGCAGAAACTATTTAGATGCTAAAATGAATAAAAGCGACCAACCTATTTACGGTATAAACACAGGTTTTGGTTCTTTATGCGATGTAAAAATATCTTCTGAAAACTTACAAAAACTACAAGAAAACTTAGTAAAATCTCATGCTTGTGGCACTGGTGATAAAGTACCAAATGCGATTGTAAAATTAATGTTGTTTCTTAAAATACAATCGTTAAGTTATGGGCATTCTGGCGTACAATTAGAAACCGTTAACCGATTAATTGAATTTTATAATAACGATATTTATCCTGTGATTTTTACACAAGGTTCTTTAGGAGCATCGGGTGATTTAGCACCTTTGGCTCATTTAGCATTACCATTAATTGGGGAAGGAAATGTTTGTTACCAAAACGAAATCATTTCCGCGAAAGCGTTATTTAAAAAATTTGACTGGCAAAAAATTGAATTAAAATCAAAAGAAGGTTTAGCTTTGTTAAACGGAACTCAATTTATGAGTGCTTATGGTGTTTTTAACTTATTAAAAGCACATAAGTTATCTTATTTTTCAGACGTAATTAGTGCTATTTCTTTAGATGCCTTTGATGGAAGAATTTCGCCATTTAACGAATTAATTCACTTAATAAGACCTCATAATGGCCAAATAAAAACCGCAAAAAGAATGCGTGAATTATTAGATGGCAGTGCATTAATAACTCGAGATAAAGAACATGTACAAGATCCGTATTCGTTTAGATGTATTCCGCAAGTTCATGGCACAAGTAAAGATACTATTGAATTTGTAACCAAAACTATAGAAACTGAAATTAATTCGGTTACTGATAATCCAAATATTTTTGTAGAAGAAGATATTATCATTTCTGGTGGCAATTTTCATGGGCAACCTTTAGCATTAGCATTAGATTATTTAGCAATTGCTTTAGCAGAATTAGGTAGTATTTCGGAACGTAGAACCTACCAATTAGTTTCTGGTTTGCGTGGTTTACCCGATTTTTTAGTGTCAAATCCTGGTTTAAATTCAGGTTTTATGATTCCGCAATATACTGCTGCAAGTATTGTTAGTCAGAATAAACAATTAGCAACGCCATCTAGTGTGGATAGTATTGTTTCGAGTAACGGACAAGAAGATCATGTTAGTATGGGCGCAAATTCTGCTACAAAATGTAAACGAATTGTAGATAATTTAGAACGAATTTTAGCCATTGAATTATTCAACGCTTCGCAAGCATTAAGTTTTAG
>CAYQTF010000115.1:6896-8438 GCA_964420345.1 uncultured Flavobacteriaceae bacterium | reverse complement strand
CTTTTGCAACTAGAGAACAAGCATTAAGAAATGCAACTAACTTAGAGCAAATTTACGATATTGCTAATGCTGTAGAGCATGCTTTTACATCGGCAAATGGTTCGCCAATTTCAGATATGACTGCAGCAAATTATCAATCTGGAGCAGCAATGTTAGGTACTAATTATATTTCTGCTGCTGATCAAGGATTAATTGCAGCTTTAGATTTATCTACTGATACAAACGGAAACTTAAACACACCTGGAGATTTAGCACTTTTAAGCGGACTATTACCAAACGGAGGAACAGGAGAGTTTGGAACTTACCAAGAATTAGATGATGCACAATTTGCAGAAAGAGGTCAAGAAAGAAATGACTTTAGGTTTAAAGTAGGTACTTCAAAATTAAGAGAAGGTAAATTCTTTGCTAATTTATCTTTACCTGTTTCTGAAACTACAGAATTATATGCTTTTGGAGGTATATCTTATAGAGAAGGTTTAGGTTTTGGTTTTTTAAGAGAACCACATCGACCTAAAGCAAACACAGCAGTAAATACTAATGGTTTCTTGCCAGGTATTCAATCAGATATTTTAGATCAATCTTTTGCTATTGGTTTAAAAGGCGAAACAAATAGTGGTTGGAATGTAGATTTTTCTAATACTTTTGGTAGAAACGCATTTGCTTTTACAGTTGTAGGTTCTACAAATGCTAGTTTAGGTGCAGCTTCTCCATCAGATTTTGATGCAGGTTCATTCAGTTTTGCACAAAACACAACTAATTTAGATTTTTCTAAATTTCATGAAGATGTAATGTCTGGTTTAAATATTGCATTTGGGGCAGAGTTTAGAGTTGAAAACTTTCAAATTTTTGAAGGAGAAGAAAGTTCTTATACCACATATGACAATAATGGAATACCAACTGTTGGTGGTGTTGGAGGCGCAACAAATGCTTTAGGAGAATCATTACCTGGTACTTCTCAAGTATTTGGTGGTTTTACACCACAAAATGCAACAAATAAAAGTAGAAATAATATTGCTTTTTATGGTGATGTTGAGGCAGACTTATCCGAAGCACTTTTAGTTAGTTTAGCAGCAAGATTTGAAAGTTTTTCAGACTTTGGTAGTACATTTAATTATAAAATAGCTTCAAGGTTTAAAGCAACAGATAATTTGAATTTTAGAGGTGCGTATAGTACAGGTTTTAGAGCGCCATCTTTACATCAACAATTCTTTAGCAGAAGTAGTACTATTTTTGATGCTAATGGTGTTGCACAAGAAGAAGGTTTGTTTACTAATGATAGTCGAGCTGCTGAATTAATTGGTATCGATAAATTAAAAGAAGAAACATCTCAAAGCATTAGTATTGGTGCAACATTTAAAAGTGGTGGTTTTTCTTTAACAGTCGATGCTTATCAAATTACTTTAGATGATAGAATTGTGCTTTCGGGTGCTTTTACTGATGGTGGCGACCCAACTTTAATTTCAATATTTAATGCTGCAGGTGCAGGAAAAGCACGTTTCTTAGCAAATGCAGTTGACACCAAAAATCAAGGTATAGATATTG
>CAYQTF010000115.1:0-6796 GCA_964420345.1 uncultured Flavobacteriaceae bacterium | reverse complement strand
AAAGCACGTTTCTTAGCAAATGCAGTTGACACCAAAAATCAAGGTATAGATATTGTTGGTGGTTATAAATTAAATCTATCTAAAGGTTTTAAGTTAGACAACAGTTTAGCAGCTACTTTCTCAAAAGTAGAAATTACGAATGTAAATATTCCTGATGCAATTGCTGCTGCAGGTTTAAGTGGTGACTTTTTTGATGGTCAAGAAGAAGCGTTTTTAACGATAGCTCAACCTAGATCGAAAATAAATTTAACACATATTTTATCTAATGATAAATGGACATTCTTGCTACGTAATGTATATTTTGGTGAAGTTACAGATCCAGATGATTTCGGTGGCGACATAACTGTAGATTCTGCAGTTGTAAGCGATGATGCTGTTTATGGTGGTAAAATTATTACGGATTTAACAATCTCAAACAAAATTTCAGACAACACTACTTTATCTATAGGTGCAAACAATTTATTAGATGTTTATCCAGATGAAAATAGAGCAGGTGGACAGTCAAATGCATCTTTTCCATATTCAAGAAGAACTTCTCAGTTCGGATTTTTAGGAAGGTATGTTTTTGCTAGAGTAAGTATTAACTTATAAAAAATAGAATTAAATATTTTTTAAAAAGGTTGCCGTTTGGCAACCTTTTTTTATTACCTATAATTTACTTATTTTCGCTAAAAATAGAAACAACATGATAGCAACAGAAAATACAAAATCACAACAAGCAATAAATTTAGAAGACAAATACGGCGCACACAATTACCATCCATTACCAGTAGTATTAAATAGAGGTGAAGGTGTTTATGTTTGGGATGTAGAAGGGAAGAAGTATTACGATTTCTTATCGGCTTATTCTGCTGTAAATCAAGGGCATTGTCACTCTAAAATTGTAAATGCTATGACAGAACAAGCGAAAACTTTAAGTTTAACTTCTCGGGCATTTTATAATGATATTTTAGGGAAATATGAAAAATTTGCAACAGAGTATTTTGGTTTTGACAAATTATTACCAATGAATACAGGTGCAGAAGCCGTAGAAACTGCTATAAAACTATGTAGAAAATATGCGTATGAAGTAAATAATATAGATCAAAACGAAGCGAAAATAATTGTTTGTGAAAATAATTTTCACGGTAGAACAACTACCATAATTTCATTTTCTAACGATGAAGATGCTCGTAAAAGTTTCGGACCTTATACACCAGGTTTTATAAAAATTAAATACGATGATTTAACTGCTTTAGAAGATATCTTAAAAAACACAAAAAATATCGCTGGTTTTTTAGTAGAACCAATACAAGGTGAAGCAGGAGTTTATGTGCCAACCGAAGGTTATTTAACCAAAGCAAAAGCACTTTGCGAAAAATACAATGTATTATTTATAGCAGACGAGGTTCAAACTGGTATTGCAAGAACAGGTAAATTATTAGCAGTTGATCACGAAAACGTAAAACCAGATATATTAATATTAGGTAAAGCACTTTCTGGTGGCGCATATCCTGTTTCGGCTGTATTGGCTAATAATCATATAATGAATGTTATTAAACCAGGGCAACATGGTTCTACTTTTGGTGGCAATCCTATTGCGGCGGCAGTTGCAATTGCTGCTTTAGAAGTTGTAAAAGATGAAAAACTCGCTGAAAATGCTGAGCGTTTAGGGAAAATTTTCCGTAAAGAATTAGCAGAATTTGCTAATGAAAACGATTTAGTTAAATTAGTAAGAGGTAAAGGTTTGTTAAATGCAATTATTATAAATGATACCGAAGATAGTTCTACTGCTTGGGATATCTGTATAAAATTACGTGATAATGGTTTGTTAGCAAAACCTACACATGGTAATATTATACGTTTCGCACCACCATTAGTAATGACAGAAGAACAACTAAGGCATTGTATTTCTATTATTAAGAAAACGATTGTAGAATTTTAATATTAATAAAATTCACACCGTGACTCAAAGTCACGGTATGAATAATTATAAAACCCAACAGTTTTATATTATTCGTTTGAACTAAAACGATTATAGATTTTAAAGAGGCCTTTTAATAAAATTCACACCGTGACTCAAAGTCACGGTATGAATAATTATAAAACCCAACAGTTTTATATTATTCGTTTGAACTAAAACGATTATAGATTTTAAAGAGGTTTTAATTTTTGCTTTTTTTTTATTAAAAAATAACAATAAAACTAATTGTTTGAAAAGTGTAACTGGCGCTAGTAAAGACCATAGTTCTGGGTTTGTTTTTAGACCTAAAGTTTTTTAGACCTCACAGGTTTTTAAAACCTGTGAGGTCTGAGAAATTCGCAAGGTCTTTTTAAAAAATAAACTCAAAAAAAATAGTTCCATTTATAAAATTAAAATTGCTATAAGTTTCTACTACGTTTTATATACATTTGGTTTTTTTACAAACAAACATAAAAAACCATTTAACTGGACAAATTAACGTGAATTTGTCCAGTCAATAGGTACAAATTCACGTTAATTTGCATCTATACTTATTATTTATTTCTTCACAAACTTTCTAATAGCAGTTTGATTATCATTTTCTAATTTTATAAAATAAACACCAGCACTTAAGTTAGAGATATTAATTTCGGTTTTATTTTGTTCTAAAGTTTGTTTTTTATATACAATACTTCCTGTTAAACTATAAATAGCATAATTAACATTTAACTGTGTATCAATAAGTTCAATTGTTAAAGTGTTTTTTGTAGGATTTGGATAAAATTGTATAGTAGATAACTCGCTATCTATTACACTAATAATAGTTGTATCATCATCTAAATAATCTGGTGTTCCATCATTATCATCATCATCATCTGCATAATTTCCATTATTATTTGCATCTTCATTTTCTGTAGGCAAACCATCGTTATCATCATCGGGATCTCTATAATCTACATCATCTTCTGCATCATTATTTGGCATATCGATAATTGGGTCATCAATAATACCATTTGGGTCACCATAAAAAGTTCCAGGAAAAACATTATCTTCAAAAGCATCACCAATACCATTATTATTAATGTCGGAGAATGAGGAAGTTATGTCGGAAATTCCATCATGATTAAAATCATGACCTTCAATATCGTCAAACACACCATCATTATCAGAATCTTCATCTACATAATCATCATCACCATCATCATCTGTATCTTCTGGAACAATACCGTCGCTATTTGTTAAACCATCACTATCGTCATAAGCCTCATCCAAACCATCACTATCAGAATCTAAACCAGTTGGTTGAATATAATTTAATGTAGATTGACCTTCAACATTATCTGGTATTCCATCATCATCTGAATCTTGATCTAAATAGTCTGGTAAATCATCACCATCTGTATCACCTGAACTTTCGTTCTCAGTTAAAATACCATCGTTATCATCATCTATATCTTGATAATCTGGAATATTATCACCATCTGTATCGTCTGGTCCGTTTGTTGGGTCACCATCTGTATCTGCTTCCGTTGCATCTGGTACACCATCATCATCAGAATCTTCATCGAAGTAATCTGGTGTATTGTCACCATCTGTATCTTTTGGATTTATTGGATCTATTCCTGCTTCTGTACCATTATCAATCTCGTCTCCATCGCAATCTGCTGTTAACCATTGGACACTTGGAAACACAGTTACATTATATGGGTCAAAATCGCAAAAATCTTGTGGATCAGTTCCATCTACTATTTCATCTACATCTAACACACCATCTCCATCACAATCTAATCCTGCTGTGTTTTGAACTGTTACACTTTGAACAAAATAATCACATGGGTCATTTGGATCAGTTTGGTCAATTAATTCTTGAGAATCTATAACACCATCACCATCTGTATCTTGAGAAAACCCAATAAAGGAAAAAAGTAATAAAAATCCAAATAATAACCTAAAATGTAATCTTGTTTTCATAATCTAATTTTTAGATTACAAAAATACAATAAATTAAAAGTTTAAAAATAAAATTACTAAGTTATTGGTAAATGAGTTTAGAAACCATTAAAAAATTAAGATAAAAAATATATATTTGTAGGAATTATTATTTTAGAAAACGACAACTATCTTAAATGAAAGAATTACTCAAAAAATACGAAAATAAAAAACCAGAAATTGTGTTTCATTGGCAAGATCAAGAAACAGAAGCCGAAGGTTGGACAGTTATAAACTCTTTACGTGGTGGCGCTGCTGGTGGCGGAACAAGAATGCGTAAAGGTTTAGATATGAACGAAGTACTTTCACTTGCAAAAACAATGGAAGTCAAATTTACCGTTTCCGGACCAGCAATTGGTGGTGCAAAATCGGGCATTAATTTTGATCCGCAAGATCCAAGAAAAAGAGGTGTTTTAGAACGTTGGTATAAAGCAGTTACACCATTATTAAAACACTATTATGGTACTGGTGGCGACTTAAATGTAGATGAAATTCACGATGTAATTCCGATAACAGAAAGTTGTGGTGTTTGGCATCCGCAAGAAGGGATTTTTAACGGTCATTTTAAACCAACCGAAGCCGATAAAATTAACCGAATTGGACAATTAAGAATGGGCGTAATTAAAGTATTAGAAAATACAGATTACACACCAGATTTAAGTAAAAAATATACGGTTGCTGATATGTTAACTGGTTATGGCGTTGTAGAAGCAGTAAAACATTATTACGATATTTACGGCGGTTCTATTAAAGGTAAACGTGCCATTGTACAAGGTTTTGGTAATGTAGGTTCAGGTGCAGCATATTACTTAACAAAATTAGGTGCAAAAGTAGTAGGTATTATAGATAGAGTTGGTGGTATTATTAATGAAGATGGTTTCACTTTAGAAGAAATGACCGAATTATTTAGAAATAAAAAAGGTAATACTTTAGTTGCTGATAATATGATTCCGTTTGACGAAATGAATGAAAAAGTTTGGAAACTTCAAACCGAAATATTTATTCCTGCTGCAGCATCAAGATTAATAAAAAAAGAGCAAATTTCTCAAATGATTGAAACAGGTCTAGAGGTGATTTCACCAGGTGCAAATGTACCTTTTGCAGATAAAGAAATATTTTTTGGGCCAATTATGGAATATACAGATCAACAAGTAAGTTTGTTACCAGATTTTATTTCTAACTGTGGTATTGCAAGAGTTTTTGCTTATTTTATGGAAAACAGAATTGATCTACCAATGACTGATAAGGCAATTTTTGATGATACTTCCAATATAATTAAAAACGCGATTCAAAAAGTACACGATTTAAATTCTAGTAAAACAGATATTTGTAAATCGGCTTTTGAAATTGCATTGAAAAAATTAATTTAAAATTAATTATAATCAATATATTAAGAAATGTTTTAGAGCAAAATTTAAAATGGATTAACTATTATATTTTCACTTTAACAATTAAATTAAGGAATCAACGTTAAATATTCAAACCAAATAATTAAATGAATTTATTCATACTCTTACAAACTAAAAAAACATTACTTCAAGAAGCATCAGATAACGAAAAAACATTATCTATCTATAATTTAATTATGGAAGGTGGCACAGGTGGAAAAATAATAATGGCACTTTTATTTTTGCTATTAGTAATTGCAATATTTCTTTATTTTGAAAGACTTTTCGCTATAAAAGCGGCTTCAAAAGTGGATAAAAATTTTATGACCCAAATTAAAGACAATGTACTTAGAGGAAAAATTGATGCAGCCAGAATGTTATGTGCACAGCAAACAAAATCTAGTACCGCAAGATTAATAGAAAAAGGAATTTCAAGAATAGGAAAACCCTTAGAAGATATAAATACAGCAATAGAAAATGCAGGTAGATTAGAAATATATCGACTAGAAAAAAACGTAAGTGTATTAGCTACAATTTCAGGAGTTGCACCAATGATAGGGTTTTTAGGAACTGTAATTGGTATGATATTATCTATTTTTGAAATTGCAAATGCAGGTGGATCGATAGATATTAAAACAATGGCAGATGGTTTGTATACCGCAATGACAACTACAGTTGGTGGACTTGTAGTTGGGATTGTTGCTTATATTGCATATAACCATTTGGTTGTAAAAACCAATAAAGTTGTTTACCAGATGGAAGCACAATCCGTTGAATTTTTAGATTTATTGAATGAACCAGTGTAATAGTCGTTTGTCTTTAGTTTTTGGTCATTAGACCAATCAGACTAAAGACCAAAGACCAAAAACTATAGACTATGAACATAAGAGGACGAAATAAAGTAACACCAGAATTCAATATGTCATCAATGACAGATATTGTCTTTTTATTATTAATATTTTTTATGATTGCTTCAACTTTAGTATCTGCGGAAGCAATTGATTTATTATTACCAAAATCATCAAGTAAAACAACACAAAGTAAAAGTGTGTCCGTTAGTGTTACAAATAATTTAGAATACTATGTGGATCGTAAAAAAGTTAGGAAAAGTCAATTAGAAAGAGAGATTTTAAAAAAAATAGGAAAAGGAAGAAGTAGAACTTTAACCTTAAGAATTGAAGAAAATGTTAAAATGAAACATACCGTTTTTGTGATGGATATTGCTAATAGAAACAGAATTAAATCTTCTTTAGCAGTTAGAACAAAATAAGATTTAAAATGAATGTAATTCTTAAAATTATATTTTTATTTCTGTTATTTGGAATTAGTTCATGTAAAAATGAGAAAATTCATCTTGAAGCAATTGATTTAGTTGTTCCGTTAAAAAAAGAAAACAAAAAAAATCAGAAATCATTAAAAATTTCAATTAATGATAGTTTGGAAATTTATATCGAAAATCAAAAAGTACAAAAGGAAA
>CAYQTF010000114.1:0-8711 GCA_964420345.1 uncultured Flavobacteriaceae bacterium | reverse complement strand
CTTCTTTCATGGCGGGTTAAATCTTTACCCACTAAATTTGTAGTAGAACCAAAAAAATCCATTGAAAATATTTTCAATGGATTTTTTTTGTTTTCAAAAACTTAATGAATTGACTACATATAAGCACAAATTATTCCGCCCATAATTCCGAGAGAAACAATCCAATAACCAGCATTAATCGCAATATATTTAAAACCTTTTCTTTCAAACATTGCATTGATTGCTAAAATTGGCATTGAAAATAAAAAACCAGACATAGTACCATGAAGTGCTCCATGCTTAAATGTTCTAAAATTTGTACCATAATTAGACATGAAATCTGCAAAATATTCTTTTATTCCGGCTGCTTCCATATCGCCACCTAATGCGCCCATAACACCAATTTGATGAATAACAATCTGCATTAACATTGCGCCAATCAAGATGCTAAATACATAACATAAACCAAAAATAAGTAGCATATTTGCCCCTTTCATTTTTTCTTCAGTTAAGCCAGAAGCATTCATCCAAGCAGTCCCGAAAACTTTTGGGTTATACCAAATAAAACCGATTACTAAAGGCACTAATGCTGCTAAAAGTAAAATGTAATAATTTAATTCCATAATATAAAATGTTTTAGTTAGATTTCAAATATAAGAAATTTAAACTAAACCTTAAAAATCAGGTAGTTAAAAACCGGTATAGAATTCGAAAAGAAAACAGAATCATTACCATACCAGATATTTTATAAATTAAAAATATTTTGTTAGAATTTAGTAAAGGAATTAGTTTTTTAGATAAAAAAACCTTTACAAAGTCGATGATTAAAATACCTAATACTATACTAAATAAAAAATAAGAACCATTTTCTTGATATTTATCAAAACCATATTTTGCTATTAAAATCCAAACTCCTAAAACAAACGGATTAAAAAAATTAACACTAAAACCTTTAATAAAATTTTGAAAGTGTGTAAGATTTGAAGTATTGTTTTTTATAACTACTTTTTCTTTTTTAAAAGCATAAGTTAGTCCAAAACCTAGTAGTATAATAAAACCAATAATACCTAGATATTTATTTAAAATAGGATTGTTTAATAATAAATTAATACCAAAAAATGAAATTAATATAACATAAATAGCATCACTTAAAAAAATACCAAAACTAACAGCAATTCCTGATTTTATACCATTTTGAATTGTTGCGTTTATTAAAATAAAGACAACAGGTCCAATAAAAAACATAGTAGCGAAACCAATCGCTAACCCTTCTAAAAAAAACATACGTATAAATTAATATGGTAAAATTAAACAAAATAGTTGAAAAGACAATCGGATAATAAAATTGTAAGAAAAGTTACTCTAAAACTTGAGTTTAATGTTTATTTTTGTAGTCTAAAAATTTAGATTATAATGATAAAAACAGATATTCTAATAATTGGCGCTGGTCCAGTAGGTTTATTCACCGTTTTTGAAGCAGGTTTGTTAAAGTTAAGATGTCATTTAATTGATGCATTACCAATACCAGGTGGACAATTAGCAGAAATTTATCCAAAGAAACCAATTTATGATATTCCAGGTTTACCAACAATATTAGCGGGTGATTTAATCAAAAATTTAGAAGAGCAAATTTCGCCATTTAAACCAACTTATACACTTGGTGATAGAGCAGAAACAATAGAAAAACTGGAAGATGGTTCTTTTATTGTTACTACAAAAAGAGGTGTAAAACATCACGCACCTGTAGTTGCAATTGCTGGCGGATTGGGTTCTTTTGAACCAAGAAAACCACCAATTCCTAATTTAACAAACTATGAAGATAAAGGAGTTGAATATATTATTAGAGAACCAGAATTATACAGAGACAAAAAAATAATTATTGCTGGTGGCGGTGATTCTGCATTAGATTGGTCAATTTTTTTAACAGATGTTGCCAAAGAAGTAACCTTAGTACACAGAAGAACCGAATTTAGAGGTGCATTAGATTCTGTAGAGAAAGTACAAGAATTAGTAGCAAATGGTAAAATGAAATTACTAACAAATTCTGAAATTATAGAAATTCATGGTAAAGATAGAGTAGAAGCAGTATCGGTAAAACATAAAACCGATGGTAATTCTAAAATAGAAGTAGATCATTTTATTCCGCTTTTTGGGTTGTCACCAAAATTAGGACCAATAGGTAATTGGGGATTAGAAATAGAAAAAAATGCCATTGTTGTAGATAATGCAACCGATTATAAAACTAATATTGATGGCTTATTTGCTATTGGCGATATAAATACCTATCCTGGTAAATTAAAATTAATTTTATGTGGCTTTCATGAAGCAACTATTATGGTGCAATCGGCATATAAAATTATAAATCCAGATGCAAAAAGGTTAGTACTTAAATACACAACAGTTTCTGGTATTACAGGTTTTGATGGTGTTAAAAAGGAACAGAAAAAAGCAGTTGTTAAAAAGATTTAGGTAATTTTGTTTAATTGTTTAATTGTTTAATTGTTTAATTGTTTAATTGTTTAATCGGTGTGAGTTAAAATATTAGCAAATAAACAAAGAGGAATTGCTTTGAATCTCTTCCCTTTTGGGAAGATTAAGATGGGATTAAAATGGGAGAAGAAAACACAATAAAATTAACAATTACAGACAGAGAAGGCAAAACGCACGAAGTAGAAGCGCCAACCGATATGAATATGAATCTAATGGAAGTTATTCGCTCCTATGAATTAGCACCAGAAGGTACTATTGGTATTTGTGGTGGTATGGCAATGTGTGCTTCCTGCCAATGTTATATTGAAACGGAAGATTTACCTTTGCCAGAAATGTCAGAAGATGAAGAAGATATGTTAGATCAAGCTTTTTTTGTGGAAGATAACTCGCGTTTAGGTTGTCAAATTTATATGAAAAATGAGTTAGATGGTTTAAAGGTTGTTTTGGCGCCTGAGTCTGAGGTGGAGTAATTTTGATGATTTTCAGACATAATTTACCCGTATTGGATAATTAGTACATGAACGGTTAATATAAGAATAGTAGTCGATTTCGGAAGCAAAATTTTTCAATTTACTACTATTTTTGTTGTAGACTACAATGTTCATATTTACTACCATTTCGGCTATTATATTGTTAACTACTGCCTATTTTAATCTGTTTTCAATATCCATTTGTTGATGTAGAACACGTATAATCTCAACTATTTTAGTCTTTTTAGAAACTTTATAGAAAATAAAATGAGATTTAACTTTAGTTCTCATATAGTTTTTTCTAACGTAACTAAAATCTGTTCCGTTTTCTGACTTAATAGATATGTATTCTATTTCTTCAAATATTTGATTTATATATCTATCTGCCTGTTCACGCGACCAAATTTTAAATGTATAAGCCCATATTTTTTCAAGATCAATTCCTGCTTCAATACTTATTTTATAATTCACTATTTGCATATTTAAGATGCATTGAACTCAAGAAATCATCTTTACTAAACTTTTCAATAAACCCTGATTTCTCACCCTTTTTAAGTTCTCCAATTAACTCTTTCTTTTTATTTTCTTCTTGTTCAAACATTCTTAACGCTGACCTAACAACTTCACTTGCAGAAGAAAATCTACCAGTTGTTATTTGTTCACTTATAAATTCATTGAAGTAATCACTTAGTAATATTGAAGTATTTTTTGCCATAATTATTAATTTCAAACAAAAATACCAATTATTGGTATTAACTACAAGTATTCTTTGATTTATTTCGTTAAATTCTTGAACTCTAGTCTGTTTTTTTTGCTTGTAACCAACACTTCAATATAAAATCGTTTCAATGTTTTATATTTAATGTTCTGTAAAGTTAGTATTTAAAATTCATTAAATCAAGAAAAGTCAATAAATAATCAAAAAAATTCAAAAATAAATGGTCTTAATTTTTTCAAAAAAAACCAATTAATTTATAAGCAAAAAGTGTAAATTTGTCCTTAGATTTTCTACTAACAAAAGAGAAGTTGTTTTTATATGGATAAATTTTCATTTTTAAATACCGTACATGCAGGTTTTATTGAAGACTTGTATCAAAAATATTTAAAATACCCAGATGCAGTCGAACCAAGTTGGCGCAGTTTTTTTCAAGGTTATGATTTAGCAAACACAGATTTTTCATTAACGGAAGAAGATGAAATAGCATATATACCAGAGCAAGTTCATAAAGAATTTCAGGTAATAGAATTGATTAATGCTTACAGGTCTAGAGGTCATTTGTTTACAAGAACAAATCCAGTTCGCGAACGTAGAGTTTACAAACCTACTTTAGAAATTGAAAACTTTGGTTTATCTAAAAATGACTTAAATTCAAAATTTGAAGCAGGTGATATTTTAGGTATTGGTAGTCAATCTCTAGATAAAATTGTGCAGCATTTAGACACTATTTATTGTGATTCTATTGGTGTAGAATATATGTATATTCGAAATCCTGAAGAAATAAAATGGTGGCAAAACAGATTAAATACAAATGATAATCATGCGAATTATTCTGTAGAGTCAAAAAAATATATTCTTTCAAAATTAAATCATGCGGTTACTTTCGAGAGTTTTTTACAAAAAAAATATGTAGGTCAAAAACGATTTTCTTTAGAAGGCGGCGAGTCTTTAATACCTGCAATTTCTGTGGCACTTTTTAATGCCGTAAAAGATTTTGGCGTTAAAGAAACTGTAATAGGTATGGCACATCGTGGTCGTTTAAGTACACTTATTAATATTTTTAGAAAACCAGTTAGAGAATTATTTAGTGAGTTTGAAGGTAAAGATTTTGAAGATCAAAATATTGATGGTGATGTAAAATATCATTTAGGTTTAACCTTAAATAAAACCTATCAAAACGGACAAAGTATTAAAATGAATTTAGTGCCAAATCCGTCGCATTTAGAAACCGTTGCCTCTGTTGCGGAAGGAATTACTCGTGCAAAGATAGATCGTAAATATAATGGCGATTCCTCTAAAATATTACCAATAATTGTACATGGTGATGCTGCAATTGCAGGGCAAGGTATTGTTTATGAAGTAATTCAGATGAGTCAATTAAATGGTTATAAAACTGGCGGCACAATTCATATTGTAGTAAATAATCAAATTGGTTTTACTACCAATTATTTAGACGCAAGATCAAGTACCTATTGTACAGATGTTGCAAAAGTAACTTTATCGCCTGTTTTACACGTAAATTCTGACGATGCCGAAGCAGTTGTGCATGCAATGGAAATGGCATTGGAATTTAGAATGAAATTTAAACGCGATATTTTTATTGACTTATTAGGTTATCGAAAATACGGTCATAACGAAGGCGATGAACCGAGTTTTACACAACCAAAATTATATAAAGCAATTAAAAAGCATGACAATCCGTATAAGATTTATGCAGATAAATTAATTGCCGAAAACTCAGTTGATGCTACTTATGTAAAAGAAATCACATCCGATTTTAAAGGAATGTTAGAAACCGAATATGCTAATTCTAAAAAAGATACAACTTCTAATATAAAACCATTTATGGACCATACTTGGAAAGGTTTTACTAGAAAACACCTTAAAGATATGTTGTTGACCGTAAAAACAAACTACGCCAAAACAAAATTAGAAGGCATTGCAAAAGTGATTTCTACAGTACCAGATGCTATAAAATTTATCCGTAAAGCGGAAAGAATTTTAAAAGGTAGAGCAAAAATGGTTTTTGAAACCGATACTTTAGATTGGGGAATGGCAGAAAATCTTGCTTACGGTTCTTTAATGGAAGAAGGTTTTAATATAAGAATTTCTGGTCAAGATGTAGAACGTGGAACATTTTCGCACAGACATGCAATTTTGCGTGATGAACTTACCGAAAACAGAATTAATTTATTAAATACCAATAAAAATAATAAAGGTGAAATGTTTATTTACAATTCACATTTATCCGAATATGGCGTTTTAGGTTTCGATTATGGTTATGCTATGGCAAACCCAAATACCTTAACCATTTGGGAAGCGCAATTTGGAGATTTCTCAAACGGAGCGCAAATCATATTCGACCAATACATTTCGGCAGCAGAAGACAAATGGAAATTACAAAACGGAATTGTAGTTTTATTGCCACACGGTTACGAAGGTCAAGGTTCAGAACATTCGTCGGCAAGAATTGAACGTTATCTGCAATTATGTGCAATAGACAATATAAATGTTGCAAATTGTACAACGCCAGCAAATTTCTTTCATTTATTAAGAAGACAAATGAAACGTGATTTTAGAAAACCGTTAATTGTATTTACGCCAAAAAGTTTGTTGCGTCATCCAAAAGCAGTTTCTTCTATAAAAGATTTAGCAACAGGTGAGTTTCAAGAAGTAATCGATGATATAATCGATAAGAAAAATGTAAAGAAGCTAGTTTTCGTTTCGGGTAAGTTTTATTATGATTTACTAGCGGAAAGAGAGAAATTAGAAAGAAATGATGTTGCTTTAATTAGAATTGAGCAGTTATTTCCATTACATAAAGAGAAAATTCAGAAAATAATTGACAGTTATAAAAATGTAACAGAATATATTTGGGCGCAAGAAGAACCTAGAAATATGGGCGCTTGGAGTCACATGCTAGAACGTTTTGATATGGTAAAACTTAACCGTTGTTCCAGGCCATTTTACGCAGTTCCTGCAGCAGGTTCTAGTGCAAGATTTAAAAGAAGACATCAAAGAGTTATTGATAGTGTTTTTGAATTAGAGAAAAGAGATTAGACCATAAGAGGTTAGTCTTGAAAATAAAAGTTAGAAAAGAGAAGAGAAATAACTTTGCAATCTTTGCGAAAAAAACTTTGCGTCCTTTGCGTGAAACCTTGCGAACTTTGCGGTTAAGAAACAAATAAACGATTAAACAAATAAACGAACAATCATGATATTAGAAATGAAAGTTCCTTCACCAGGAGAATCAATTACAGAAGTAGAAATTGCACAATGGTTAGTTGAAGACGGCGATTATGTAGAAAAAGATCAACCAATTGCTGAGGTAGATTCAGATAAGGCAACTTTAGAATTACCAGCAGAAGAAAGTGGTATCATCACCTTTAAAGCAGAAGAAGGCGATGCAATTGCCGTTGGAGCAGTTGTTTGCTTAATTGATATGGATGCTAAAAAACCAGTGGTCAGTGGTCAGTCTTCAGTTAGTACTGGTCAGTCTTCAGTTGATGATGAGAATTCAAAATCCAAAATTCAAAATTCAAAATCCAAAGAAGATACTTACGCTACAGGAACAGCGTCTCCAGCAGCAAAAAAAGTTTTAGCAGAAAAAGGAATGGATACCAGTTCTATTAAAGGAACTGGAAAAGATGGTAGAATTACTAAAGATGACGCTTTAAAAGCAGTGCCATCTATGGGGACACCAACTTCAGGTGGAAATAGAGGTTCTTCACGTAAAAAAATGTCGATGTTACGTAGAAAAGTAGCACAGCGTTTAGTTGCGGTTAAAAATGAAACTGCTATGTTAACTACGTTTAACGAAGTTAATATGCAACCAATATTCGATTTACGTAAAATTTACAAAGAAGATTTTAAAGCAAAATATGGTGTAAGTTTAGGTTTTATGAGTTTCTTTACAAAAGCAGTTGTGAGAGCATTAGAAATGTATCCTGACGTAAACTCTATGATTGATGGTGATTTTAAAATAGCACATGATTTTATAGATATTTCCATTGCAGTTTCTGGTCCAAAAGGCTTAATGGTACCTGTAATCAGAAATGCAGAAAATCTAACTTTTAGAGGAATTGAATCAGAAGTTAAACGTTTAGCGATAAAAGCAAGAGACGGACAAATAACTGTTGATGAAATGACTGGCGGAACATTTACTATTACTAATGGTGGTGTTTTTGGTTCTATGCTATCTACACCAATTATTAATCCACCACAAAGTGCTATTTTAGGAATGCATAATATTGTAAATAGACCAATGGCAGTTAATAATGAAGTAGTTATTCAACCAATTATGTTTGTTGCTTTATCTTACGATCATAGAATTATTGATGGTAAAGAATCTGTTGGTTTTTTAGTTGCAGTTAAAGAAGCGTTAGAAAATCCGTTAGAATTATTAATGAATGGCGATGCTAAAAAAGCATTAGAAATGTAAAAATGAATCAAGACATTAAAAATCATATTATTACAGTTTGTAATGATAAAATAAATAAAAAAGGACAAGCCGTTGGTTTGTCCTTTTATGCTTTTTTTAAGAATAAAAATGATAACCCAAAATTATTATTTGAAGTTGCTACTTGGTGGATCAAAACACACAAATTAAATCATTTTGAAAAAGCAGTAAAAATTAGAAATACGATTTTAAATGAATAATATTCACACCGTGACTCAAAGTCACGGTGTGAATTGTTTCAATAATATTAGTTGAAAAATGAAATCCAATATATTTAAAATAAAAAATGCGCATTTAATATTTTCGGTATTAATTGTGTTGCCAATTGGATTATTATACGGAATAAATCCTAGTAAAATATTACCTCATGTATTTGTTTTTGAAATACAAGATTTAGAATTAAAAAATATTTTTAGGGCAAACAAATCAAGACCTTCAAGGTTTTTAAAACCTTGAAGGTCTGAAATTGTAAATTATATTTTTTGTTATGACTATATAATTTACCATAAAAAAAACTGCTTTTATTTCTAAAAGCAGTTCAGGCAACCTCTATTAATTGATTTTCATAACAAACCTTCTTATATCAAAAGTTTAT
>CAYQTF010000113.1:0-8766 GCA_964420345.1 uncultured Flavobacteriaceae bacterium | reverse complement strand
CCAATGACCTATAAATCAATAAGATGTATTGCGACTTAAATGGGTAACCCTATAATATCATTTAAAATCCATTCTAATTGTTCGTCTTTATCTAGTGTTGTAGTCTCAATATATTTATCTGGTTTTACGCCATAACCATCTGGAGTTGTTTTGTTTGGAGTTTCTAGATTAGCAATACCAAAATATAAAAGTACTTTAGAATTTGGTAATACTATTTTTGCCATTTTACCTGCAACGGTACTATTATATGCGCCACCAGTTTCGTCGCCAACAAAAAAAGCACGCTTATTTGCTTTTAAATGATTAGAAATAACGCTACTTGCAGAAAAACTAAGACCATTAGTTATTACATAAATCTTCCCTTTATAGTTATGTTCTTCTTTAGGTTTCTTTATTTTTGAAAATAGCATAAAATGTGGTTCGCCATCAATATTTTTCACTAAAGGTATTTGAGCAATTTTTATAAGTGGATATAATAAAGTCATGGCGGATTTAGTTAAAATAGATTTGTTATGAAATAAAGGATACATCCAGTTTGAGGCTTTCGCCATTTTATATGGTGTTACAAAATAATGTTCTTTATCTGTTAGATAACTGTATAAATCAACAATTTCATCAAGCCTTCCGCCACCATTATCACGTAAATCAATGATTAAATTTTTTGTTTTTAGCGAGTCTATTTTCGCAAAAGCTTCTTTATAAAACTCTTTATAATTTCCGTTACGAAAACCTTTAATTTTTATAAGTGCCGTTGTGTTAATTGAATCAGAAATAATAAATTTTAAATTACGAGTATTTTCTTTGGTATATTTATTATAACCATACTTGCTTTCCCATTTTTTTCTTGCTTTTACTTTTTCTTTTGCTAATTTTTTTTCAATTTTAGTTATTTTTTTTACTTGAATAGAATCTTTTTTTAATTTTTTCTTTTTTGAATAAGAAAACAGATATTTATTATAAATACTATCTTTATATTTTAATGTTAATTGAATACTATCTTTTAATCCATGAGTTTTTATATAATAAGAACCAATACGTTTTCTAGTAATATTAGGTACAAAAGTTGTGTTGAATCCGTCGCCAGTATGTAAGTATTTAAACGAATTTATTAAGTCAGAAGTTTTTTCGTTATCAATAGCAATAAGTTCTGAACCAACTAAAATAGTACTATCTTTTCCATAAATTTTAGCAACAACAACTTTGTTTTGAATATTAGTAAAACTTATAGGTCTAAAAGGATAAACACGCTTTCCTTTTTCTTTAATTTCGGTTTTAGTTTGTTTTCTGAATTGAGGACGTACCGAAGTATGTCCTTGTTTTATGCTTGTAATAATTGGTGTAAACTGTTTGTAAAAATCAATGCTAGACAAAGGTTTTTTAAGATTATTTTTTAAAGTTTCAAATTTACCATCTAAAGAATCTTTGCTAATATATAAATACAAATTAGGATGTAATCTTTTTAACTTTTTATAAGCATAATCGACATCTTTTTTAAGTTCTTTAGGCGAATGTTTTTTTGAAACCTGTGTATTATATTTTTCTACGGAAGCACAAGAGTTTAATATAAAAATTATGGCAATTGCAATTGTGATAAATTTAATATTCTTCATTTTAAAATGGATTTTAATTATTTTCAATCCTGCCAGCGTTAATATTCATATGAATATTAACGCTGGCAGGGTTATTTTCGAGTTATTATTTAAAAATTATTGCTTAATACCTTGTTTATTCTTTTTAGCAATAAATTTTCGTCTATTTAAATTGTGTTGTCCTAAAGTTTTAGCAAATTCATGATAACCAATTTTGGTTACACTTGCACACATAAAAAAGTATTCGTGTTTTTTAGGGTTTAATACTGCATCAATTGCTGAAATATCTGGCATTGCGATTAAACTTGGTGGAATTTCTCTTGTTTTATATGTATTATAAGGAGAATCTTTTATATCCTCAATATTTTTAAACAGTACGCGTCGCATTTCAAAATCTTGCCCGTATTTTTGTTTCATTGCATAAATAATTGTTGGATCTGCCTCTAAAGGCCATTTGTCTCTAATTCTGTTTAAATATAAACCAGCAACAATTGGTCTTTCGCTAGTTTTAGCAGTTTCTTTATGTACAATAGAGGCAATGGTCATTACTTGTTTAGTCGTTAAATTTTGTGCTTTTGCTTTTTGTAATCTATCGGCATTCCAAAATTTTTGATATTCTTTAAACATTTTATCTCTAAATTTTTCTGCGGAAGTATTCCAGTATAACTGATAAGAGTTTGGTATATAAATACCAAGAGATTGTTTTTCGGTAAAGTCAATTTTAGTTAAAAATTTTTTGTCTGTAAATGCGTTTATTAATTGTGTAGAATCTGCTTCAATTTGCTGTGCTATTCTACCAGCCAATTTTTCTAAAGTACCTTGATTGTTAAAGGTTAATTTTATTGGTGTTTGTTTGCCACTTCTTAATAAGTTTACCAAATCATTATTAGACATTCCTTTTTTGATTAGATATTTACCTGCTTTAGGTTTTTCAAACTTTTTTAAATCGGCAACCCAATTAAAAGATTCAGAATCTTTTAAAAAAGGTTTTAAAACAGTCATTAAATCGGAATGATTTGCATTCGTTTTAATATAAATAGCATCTGTTTTTACAGTATTAGATTTATATATCTTATTATAAAAATTATAACTTAAAAAAACAACCATTACTAATATGATTGCGATTAATAATAAAATTATTTTCTTTTTACTCATTTGTATTATTGTTTATTAATTGAAATAAAATTTCATCTTTAAATCTATTGTTAGTATAAATCCAATCTTTTTTGACGCCTATTTGTTTAAAATTAAGACCATTAAAAAGAGAAATACTATGCTGGTTATCACTGGTAATATTAGCAAATATTTGATGTAATTGCAAAAATTCAAAAGCATATTTAATAAATAAGATTAAACTTTCGCTTGCAAACCCATTACTCTGAAATTCTTTTAAAATAAGTATGCCGATTCCTGCTCTTTTATGTTGCGGATTAAAATCGAATAAATCCACCATACCAATAGGTTTATTTTGATGTTCCACAATTAAACGCAATTGTTTAGCTTGGTAAATATCTTGATGCGAATTCGCAATATATTGTGTTAATATATATTTTGAAAAAGGGGTTTGCGTACTGCTAACTTCCCAAAAAGCGCTGTTATTTTCCGTTTGAAATAGAAATTCCAAATCTTCGGGTTCTAAAGCTCTTAATTTTATGTTTTCGGATTCTAATTTCAAGTTTTATATTTAGATGTTAAACGTACCTTTAAATACTAAATCGGTCGGACCTTTTAAAAAGATATTAATATAATTATCATTATTAACATCAAAACTTACCTCTAAATTTCCGCCAATAGTTTCTAAACTAATACAATTAGAATTGGTTTTATTTGTTTTATGAACCGCAATAGCAACCGCAGTAACACCAGTACCACAACTAAGTGTTTCGTCTTCAACGCCACGCTCGTAAGTTCGTACTTTGTAAGTGTTTTTGTTTATTTGTTCTACAAAATTTACATTTGTACCAACTTTAAAATAGGGTTTGCCATTTCTTATTTTTTTTCCTTCGTTATAGACATCAACTTTTGTAATATCTTCTTTAAAAGTTACGTGATGTGGTGAACCAGTATCTAAAAACACATGATTATCGAAAACTTTGACTTCGTTTACATTCCTCATTTGTAGGTTAACTAAATGGTTGTTTATAGTAGCTTTGTGTAAACCGTCAATGGCATCAAAAACACATTTATTTTCTATTATTTTTAAATGATTTGCGAAAGCGACAATACATCTTCCGCCATTACCACACATGGTACTTTCGTTTCCGTCGGCATTGTAATAAACCATTTTAAAATCCTGATTTTCAGAATTTTCTAACAGTAATAAACCATCAGCGCCAATGCCAAATTTACGGTCGCAAAGTTTTGCAATGAATTGATTTTCAGTTTTGTTGAAGACATTTTGTCGATTATCTAAAATAACAAAATCATTGCCAGTACCTTGATATTTGTAAAATTCTAATTTCATTTACGACAAAAGTAAGAAATTATTAGCTTTAAGTTGAATTATGTGCCTAAAGTATTTAGAGTTTAAAGTTTATGTCGAGGTTTCGGTAGCGTTATTTGTTAGAAGGTTTTTATTAAAATATATCTAAACTTTGAATAAGATTGAAACTTTAGGCACTCTAAATACTTTTAACTCTAGGCACTAATATTGTTAAAAAAAGTTAAAGTAAGTTAAATTGAGGTTAAGGTTACATTAACAAAACAATAAAACATTAATTTTGATAGTTAAATAGATTGAATTAAAAATTTTAAATTATGAAAAATATATTCTCATTAGTATTTGTATCGGTTTTAGGTGGTGTTTTAACTTTAGGTTCTTATGTTTTGTTTATTCAAAAAGAACAGCAACCTATAAAAAATATTGTTTCTGAAAAGAAATCTTCTTTTGATTTAGTAAAAACAAATAATACATTATCTAATTATATGCCAGAAAATGCTGTTGATTTTACTTCTTCCGCAAAAGAAACAGTAGATGCTGTGGTACACGTTAAAAATACGACCACGCAAACTATTAGAGATCCGTTTGCAGAAATGATGTATGGTAGAGGTTATGGTGCTAAAATACAACATCAAGTTGGCACAGGTTCTGGTGTTATTATTTCTGCGGATGGTTATATTATTACAAATAATCATGTAATTAAAAATGCTACGGAACTTGAAATTACACTAAATAACAAAAAAACATATAAAGCAGAAATAATTGGTACAGATTCTAAAAGCGATATTGCTTTAGTGAAAATTGAAGCAAAAGGATTACCATATTTAGTATTTGGCGATTCGGATAATTTAAAAGTAGGCGAATGGGTTTTAGCAGTTGGCAATCCGTTTAACTTAACATCAACAGTTACTGCAGGAATTGTAAGTGCAAAAGCGCGTGATATTGAAGGTAATAAAACACAAGAGTCTTTTATTCAAACCGATGCTGCTGTAAACCCTGGTAATAGTGGTGGCGCATTGGTAAATATTAATGGCGAATTGATCGGTATAAATACGGCAATTACTACTAGAACAGGTTCTTTTGTTGGTTATTCGTTTGCAGTACCATCAAATATTGCTAAAAAAGTAATTGAAGATTTGTTAGAATTTGGTAATGTACAACGCGCTATTTTAGGCGTTAGAGGTGGCGAATTAAATGGCACTAATTCTAAAGAATTACATATTGAAATTACCGAAGGTTATTATGTTAACGATGTAGTAGAAAATTCTGGTGCATGGAATGCTGGTATAAAAAAGAATGATGTCATTACTAAAATTGATGATGTTGCCATTAAAAACTTTTCCGATTTAGACGGTTATTTAAAATCAAAACAACCAAATGATATTGTTTCGGTTACTGTTATGCGTGATTCGATATTAAAAACAGTAGATGTAACTTTAACCAAAGATGAAGATTTTACAACAATTGAATTAGGTTTTTCTTTAAAAAATATGACCGAAAAAGAACTAAGAAATGCAAATCTGAAAAATGGCGTAAAAATAGATGTTATTGAAAATGAGAAATTATTATCTTATGGTGTAAAAGAAGGTTTTATTATTATAAAAATCAATAATATTTCTGTAAGAAATACCAACGATGTAAAACGAATTATTTCAGATAAATTAGATAATGAAGCAATACGTATTGAAATGATTAACAATAATGGAGAAAAAGAACGTTATATTTTTAATTAAAGGTTTTGCAGTAAAGACGTTTTGCAAAACGTCTTTACTATAAAATGTCTTTACTATAAAACGTTTTTACATTTTTAAGATAAGTTTAAACAATTTTTAGTTATTTTTTTATACCATAATTTTATAATCAAAAATTGTTGAAAAGACTGTTATAAAAACAGTCTTTTTTTTATGCTTATTTTTTGATTTCAATTACATTTGTACTAAGTTAAAAGTGTGTCAATAAATTTAGTGATCAGTGTTCAGTCATCAGTATTTTATAGGTTGAAAAACAAATAAACAAATACACAAATAAACGATTAAACAAATAAACAAATAAACAATTAAACAATTAAAATCTTAAAATGTCCTTAGAAAAAAATTATCAAAAAGAATTAGCATTTCAAGTAGATAGAAGACGTGCAACGGTTGAGTTTATCAAAAACATATCCGATTTATGGTATGATAATAATGTGGAATTAGTTATATTCAGAAATCAACTTATAGACAGAAACGTAAGTGAGATATTAAATTTGGTTGAATATGCCGTAGAATTTGTGCAAAAACCACTTTCTATTTTTGATGCATTAGAGATTTCGAGATCTATTTTAAAGATGAACTTATCATCATCAAAAATTGATATTGGTAAATTAGTTTATGAATATCATTTAGATGAAAATAATTTCGAAAACACCTTAGAATTTGTAAAAGAAAAATTAAAAGACGCTAATGATTCTGAAGATATTCAACCAAAAGATGTCGTTCTTTATGGTTTTGGAAGAATTGGTAGATTAGTAGCAAGAGAGTTAATGACAAAAACAGGTACTGGTAAACAAATGCGTTTACGTGCTGTAGTTACTAGAGGCGAAATTACGCCAGTTGTATTAGAAAAAAGAGCTTCTTTATTAAGAAATGATTCAGTTCATGGTGATTTTTTAGGTACGGTTCAAACGGATTTCGATAAAAAAGCATTAATAATAAACGGCACAACAGTTTATATGATTTCTGCTGGGCAACCAGAAGATATTGATTATACTGCTTACGGAATCCATAACGCATTGGTAATTGATAATACAGGTGCTTTTAGAGATGAACAAGCATTGGCTAGACATTTGACTTGTAAAGGTGTTGAAAACGTATTGTTAACCGCACCAGGAAAAGGTATTCCTAATATTGTGCATGGTGTTAATCATAAAGAACATAACCCAGATAATGTAAAAATATTTTCCGCTGCATCTTGTACAACTAATGCAATTGCACCAGTTTTAAGTGTAATTGAAGATAGTTTTGGTATTGAAAATGGCCATTTAGAAACTATTCATGCCTATACAAATGATCAGAATTTAGTGGATAATATGCATAAAAAATACCGTAGAGGTAGAGCAGCAGCTTTAAATATGGTAATTACCGAAACTGGTGCTGGAAAAGCAGTTTCAAAAGCATTGCCTTCTTTAGAAGGTAAATTAACTTCTAATGCCATTCGTGTTCCTGTTCCAAATGGTTCTTTGGCAATTCTGAATTTACGTTTGGAAAATTCAGCAAGTGCAAACGCAATTAATGCCGTAATGAAAAAATATGCTTTGGAAGGTAATTTAGTAGAACAAATTAAATATTCTATGGATCATGAATTGGTGTCGAGTGATATAGTTGGTACAACAGCACCATCCATTTTTGATAGTAGAGCAACTATTGCAACCGAAGATGGCAAAAATATTGTTATTTATGTTTGGTATGATAATGAATATGGTTATTCACATCAAGTAATTCGTTTAGCGAAGTATGTATCTAAAGTTAGACGTTATACTTATTATTAGATAATTAAAATATTTAAAAATGGAAATATTTAAAAATTACTAGGACTTTAATAATCTTTCAATTTTTAAATCATTCAATCTTTCAATTAATATGAACACTATAATATCCGACATAAAACAAGGTAACATCAAACCCATTTATTTTTTAATGGGTGAAGAGCCTTATTATATTGATAAGATTTCCGATTTTATTGAAAAAACCATTCTTTCAGAAGAAGAACGTGGTTTTAATCAGATGATAATTTACGGTAGAGATGCCTCTATAGATGAGATAGTTTCTAATGCGAAACGTTTTCCGATGATGGCAGAACGACAAGTTATTATAGTAAAAGAAGCACAAGAATTATCACGTACCATTGAAAAATTGGTTTCTTATGTGGAGAATGTACAACCAACCACGGTTTTAGTAATCTGTTATAAATACAAAAAGTTAGATGCTCGTAAAAAATTAGCCAAAGCAATTAAAAAAGTTGGTGTTTTATTCGAATCTAAAAAATTATACGAAAATCAAGTTGCTACTTGGATAACCAAATATTTAAAAAATAAAAAATATCAAATTGATCCAAAAGCAGCAGTAATGTTGGTTGATTTTTTAGGGAATAATTTAGGTAAAGTAGCAAATGAATTAAATAAGTTAACTATAATTTTACCAAAAGACACCTTAATTACTCCAGCGAATATTGAAGAAAATATTGGTATAAGTAAAGATTTTAATAATTTTGAATTACGTAATGCTATTAGTAACAAGCAATTAGTAAAAGCAAATCAGATTATTAATTATTTTAACGAAAACCCAAAAGCAAACCCAATAGTTTTAACAATTACTTTATTAAATGATTTATTCACCAAGTTATTATTATTACATGGTTTAAAAGATAAATCACAAAATAATGTAGCAAGTAAATTAAGAGTATCGCCATATTTTGTTAAAGAATATTTTGATGCATCACGTAATTATCCCATGCGAAAGGTTGCGCAAATTATTGGCATGCTACACATAGCAGATATGAAAAGTAAAGGTGTTGGCGCAAGTGGTTTTTCTCAAAAAGATATTTTAAAGGAATTGCTTTTTAAGATTATGCATTAAAATAAACCCTTCGCAAATTATATAGAAAAAAAAAGAAAAAAAACCTTCGGCAGATGTAGTTCAACATCGGACTAATCGTTCGGTCTTTCAGACCGCTCATAGTCCTATTTATTTTACCCACAGT
>CAYQTF010000112.1:0-8770 GCA_964420345.1 uncultured Flavobacteriaceae bacterium | reverse complement strand
ATAAATCAATTATTTTTATTTAACCAAATCATAGAATCTTCAAAACTTAAAAATATTTGATTTATAGGTATTATATTAGGAATTATAGTTGATTTTTCAAATAACACTCTTGGTTGAGGTAAGACATTAACTAAAATTAAGGTTTTGTTTTGGTTTCTCAATCCTTTTAATGCGTCTTCTAAAGTGAATAATCCAGATTGATCTATATATTGCATTCGCCCCATTCTTATTATAATAATTGTCGCTGAATCAGGGATTTGTTTCATTAGCATTTTAAAGTCGCTAATTGATCCAAAAAATAATGGTCCTTTTATATGCATAACATATACTTTACCTTTTAAATTATCAGAAAAATCATATTCTTCTGTCCAAGTTTCTTCATTAAATATATATTTCACATTAGAATGTTCAGATGTCATATCTCCTATTTTTTTCATAAATATTAGCGAAGCAGTTATTAAACCTATACCAACAGCAAAAACGAGATTCCATATTGATGATAATATTAAAACCGCGAACATTATTATAACTTCCGTTTTTTGCATATAAGGTATTGCTCTTAAACCTTTGTAATCTATTACACTAATACCAATAGATATTAATACTCCTGACAAAACGGCTACAGGTATTAATGAAGCAACAGGACTTAATATTAATAAAACCACTAGTAAAAATAATCCTGAAACCATGCCTGATAATCTGGTTTTTCCACCAGCTTCAATATTAACCATAGTACGTGTAGTTGATCCTGCACCAGGAATACCACCAAATAAAGACCCAATAATATTACCTATTCCTTGTCCAATTAATTCTTTATTGGGTTTGTTTTTAGTTTTTGTCATATTCTCTGCAACTACTGCTGATAATAAAGTATCTATGGTACTTAAAAAAGTTAAGGTTAAAGCCGCAAATATGTATGGTGTAATGGTTTCAAAACTAAAATTAGTAAAAATATCAAAATGAAATGCTGGTAAACCACTTGGTATTTCATCAATCTTTCGATAGTCTAATCGGAATCCTACAGCAATACCAGACATTACTAATAGAGCAATCAACGAACTAGGAATTTTTTTTGTTATGCGTTTAAAACCATAAATAATAAAAAGTGTACCTAATACTAATAAGAGTTCTAATAAGTTGATATTTTTTAATGCTTTGGGTAATATTTTTATAGAACCTAATACTCCTGAGGTATCTTTTTTTGCTAAAATTTTTGCTTGTGCTGTAATTTGTTTTTGCGTAATAGATTTAGATTGATTTATACTATTTTGAAAATTTTCTACGATTAATACATCATCACCAATTTCTTCTTTCAATATTTTATTTAAAAGTACTTCATTAGCAAAAGGTTCAAACTGTTTTACAAAAGCGACATCTTCTTTTGGATAATACCCTAAAGCAGGAATTAGTTGGGTTGTTAAAATAATAACACCAATTGCCGACATAAATCCCGATACTACAGGATATGGCACATACTTTATATATTTACCTAAACCTATAAGACCTATTCCTATTTGAAATATTCCTCCCAACAAAAATACAGTTAAAATAACTGGCAATGCTTTAGATAAATCGCCATTAAAACTAGCAATAATACCTGCCGAAACAATCATGCTAACAGCAGTCATAGGAGTTGTTGGTCCAGAAATCATTGTCTTTGTGCCTCCAAATAAGGCAGCGAAAAAACTAATAAAAATGGCTCCGTAAAGACCTGCGCTAGCACCAAGACCTGTGCTTACTCCAAACGCTAAAACAAGTGGTAAAGTGACTATTCCTGCGGTAATACCTCCAAAAACATCTCCTTTTAAATGTTTGAAATTAAATATTTTATTCATTGTTTATTTTCTGAAAAACCAACCAAATAAATTGGAATATTGGTTTATATTTAAAGCACTCTGTTTTTGTAAATAAGAGGTGTTTTATTATGTAGTTTCCACTTTATTAAAGCTAAACTAGCATCTATACACGTATTTTCAATAATTATGTTAGTAGGTGCAGATATAGGCATTGTTGAAAAGTTCCAAAATGCTGTAATGCCACTTTTAATCATTATATCTACTACTTGTTGCGTCTGATCTGTTGGGGTTGCGATTATTCCAATAGCTACAGGTGTGGTTTTAAAATGGTCTTGTATAGTGTTTGTATTGTATATTTTGACTCCATTTATTTCACTTCCTATTTTTTGCGTGTCTATATCAAATCCTTTTATAATTTCGATACCTTCAGCATAAAACCCTTTAAAATTTATTAATGCAGTACCAAGATTTCCTACACCAATTATAAATGCTTTTCTATTTATATGATACCCTAAAAAAAATTCAATTTTTTTAATTATATCAACCAAATTATAACCCACTTTTGTCTTTCCTGTTATATTTATCTCTGCAAAATCTTTTCTTATCTGAGTTGGATCTATATTTAATGCCCGTCCCATCGCAGGTGCAGTTACATACTTTGCCCCTTTAGTTTGCATTGATTTTAAATAGAATAAATACATTGGAATTCTACGTATTGATGCTCCTGAAATTTTGATTTTTTTAGTCATCATTCTTTATTAGTGAGATATTTCTCTAATACAAAACTAATACGATTATTTAAATATACAAAACTAATACGATTATTTAAATAGAGGAATTACTCTTTATTGAAATTTTATTATATAAAAATTGATGAAGTTACAGTAGTAAAAAGGGATGAATGATGGACGTATAATATTCAACCATTCAAATTTTAGGACGAGACATTGTGCTTAATTACTGCCAACTAAAGTATATGCAAAGTGACTGACAAAAACACCATTACGTATATAATACCAATTTAATCATAAAACAAGTCAAATAAATTGTTTCTTTTTCACAATATCTTCTTTAAAATATTTTACCATAACAAAGGCTATTCTAAAATATTTTAACTTCAATCTTGCAAAAAATAATTCAATTTATTTTTGACAGATTTTATAATTAATTTGGTGTAATAAGTTGTAAACTTAGCGAATATGATCGAAATTTTTGAATTATTTAGATAACTTTTAATAAGTTGAGTTCAAGTTAATCCTTTATATCTAGTTTTGAAGCAAAAAAAAATCTCAAAGTTAATTTGAGATTTTTTTACATTTTAAAAGCGTTTGTTTTACTTTACAAATTTAATTTTACGCATACGTAAACTTTCTGGAGTAACTTCTAAATATTCATCGCTTTTAATATATTCCATACATTCCTCTAAAGAAAAATTTATTTTTGGTGCAATCTTCATTGCTTCATCTGTCCCTGATTTACGCATGTTTGTTAATTGCTTACCTTTAATAAGGTTTACACTCATATCTTCAGACTTACTGTTTTCTCCAACAACTTGACCTATATATATTTCTTGATTAACATCAATAAAGAAACGACCTCTATCTTGTAATCTATCAATTGCATATGCAGTTGCTTTACCAGCAGCAGCAGAAACAATAGCACCTTTTATATCTTCGCTAAAATCACCTTTATAAGGACCGAACTCACTAAATCTGTGATTAATAATTGCTGTTCCCGCAGTAGCAGTTAATATTTTATTACGCAAACCTATTAAACCTCTAGATGGAATTGTAAATTCTAAATGTTGTAAATCACCTTTTGGTTCCATCACTAACATATCGCCTTTACGTAATGCTACTAAATTAATTGCTTTACTTGCAAATTCTTCTGGTACATCAATAGATAATGTTTCCATTGGTTCGCTTTTCTTACCATCAATTTGTTTAATAATAACTTGTGGTTTACCAACTTGTAACTCGTAACCTTCACGACGCATCGTTTCAATTAAAACCGATAAATGTAAAATACCACGACCAAAAACAATAAATTTATCTTCAGAATCTGTAGTATGTACTTTTAACGCTAAGTTTTTTTCTAATTCTCTTTTTAAACGATCACGTAAATGACGCGAAGTAACAAATTTACCTTCTTTACCAAAAAATGGTGAGTTATTAATAGTAAACAACATACTCATTGTTGGCTTATCAATTTCAATTCTTGCTAATACTTCTGGGTTTTCTAAATCGGCAATGGTATCACCAATTTCAAAACCTTCAATACCTGTTAATGCACAAATATCTCCAGACCTAACTGTAGAAACTTTTACTTTGCCCATTCCTTCAAAAACATGTAATTCTTTAATTCTTACTTTTTTTGTAGTTCCATCTGCTTTACAAAGCATATAATCTTTGTTTTCGTGTAAATCACCTCTAAACAAACGACCAATTGCAATTCTACCAGTAAAATTAGAAAAATCTAAAGAGGTAATTTGCATTTGTGGTGTTCCTTCACGATAAGGTGCTTCAGGAATATATTTAACAATGCTATCTAAAAGCGGAATGATATTATCGTTTTGTTCTTTCCAATCGTAATTCATCCAACCAAATTTTGCCGAACCATAAACCGATTCAAAATCTAATTGATCTTCTGTAGCATCTAAAGCAAACATTAAGTCGAAAACTTTTTCATGTACTATATCTGGTGTACAGTTTTCTTTATCAACTTTATTTATTACAACTATTGGTGTTAAACCTAATTCTAAGGCTTTGCCTAAAACAAACCTTGTCTGTGGCATTGGTCCTTCAAAAGCATCTACTAATAGTAAAACACCATCAGCCATTTTAAGTACACGTTCAACTTCACCACCAAAATCGGCGTGACCAGGTGTGTCAATCACATTAATTTTTACACCTTTATAATTAATTGAAACGTTTTTAGAAAGAATAGTAATTCCTCTTTCACGTTCTAAATCATTATTATCTAATAATAATTCCGTTCTTACTTTACGGTCATCTAAAATTTTTGCTTGGTCGATAATTTTATCTACCAAAGTTGTTTTTCCGTGATCAACGTGTGCTATAATTGCTATATTTCTAATGGATTGCATACTTTCTTTTTTTAAAAGCGCAAAAATAGTCTTTAACTACTAAATAAACCCTTTTTTTAGAATAAATATTTATAGTGTGAAAATGATTAGATTTTCAATTAAAATATCTCTTTTAACATTAACAAATAATTAATGCTATTAACAGATGCAGTAAATTCAATTTTAGTAATTTTGTGAAAAATATTCTGAGTTTGAAACAATTATTCGCCTTATTATTTCTATTAAACATTATCTGTAGTTTTTCCCAAAAAAAAATGGATATAAAATCTGCGGATATTATTAGTATTGATGAAGAAAATTACCCAGGTGCAAAAATTGGTTTAGGTAATGTTTTTGTTGAAATTGATGGTGCAACTTTACAATGTAAAAAAGCCATTTTATACGAGAAAGAAAATTTTTTAGAAGCCGTTGGCGATGTCATTTTAAAACAAGGCGATACGATAACACAAACCAGTAAATATATTAATTATGATGCCGAAACTAAGCAATCATTATCTTGGGGAAATGTAGTTCTTAAAAACCAAACAATGACTTTAAAAACGGATACTCTACAGTTTGATCGTGTTTCACAACAGTTATTTTATAAAAGTTTTGCTACTATTGAAGATGATACAAACGTTTTGGAAAGCATTCGTGGAAATTATTTTTTAAACGAAAATAAATTTACTGCCAAAACAAATGTGGTTATTACAAACCCTGAGTATGTTTTAAAATCGAATCATTTAGATTATTATACCGATTCTGGTTTTGCCTATCTTTACGGAAAATCAACTATTAAAAGCGAAGAAAGTTTTATTTATGGCGAAAAAGGTTTTTCAAATACCAAAGAAGGTAAGTCACATTTTACTAAAAATGCCTATATTTTATATAATGATAGACGCATAGAAGCGGATAGTTTGTACTACGATAAAAATAAAGGATTTGCATCGGCAACCAATAATATTGTTATGACTGACACAATAAATAAAACTATTTTGAAAGGTCATTATGCAGAATATTTTCAAAAATTAGATTCGGCTTTTGTTACTAAAAAGGCATTAGCAATTTCAGTAACCGAAAAAGACTCTTTATTTATTCATGGTGATACTATTTTATTAACTGGTAAAACAAAGAATAGAATCTTACGTGCTTTTCATCATGTTAAATTTTTTAAAAGTGATTTGCAAGGCAAGTGTGATTCCATACATTCTAATCAAGAAACAGGCCTAATGCAATTATTTATAAAACCAGTTATATGGACAGAAAACAGCCAAATTACAGGTAAAATAATTCATTTATTAAGTAACTCAGATCCCGACGGTTCGGGAGAAAAAATAGATAGTCTAAAAGTATTAGGCAATGCATTTATGATTCAAAAAGACACGGTTTCGGGTTTTAACCAAATTAAAGGTAGAAATATGTTTGCTAAGTTTGAAGATAACTCTATTAAAATTGTAGATTTTATTGGTAATGGCGAAGTCTTAGCATATATACGAGAAGATAATAAAGCAAAAGATTTATTTGGTATTTCTAAAACTACTTGTAAACAAATAAGGTTTGAATTTGAAAACAAACAAATAAAAAATAGCCATTCTGTTGATGATGAAACCAAAACTTTTCCACCTTCAGAATTACCAGAAAATGCCAGGAAATTAAAAGATTTTATTTGGCGTGAAGAAGAAAGACCAAAAGTGATGGAAGATATTTTTATTCAAGATTAAAACTTAACTAAAACAAATATGAAAGGAATACTTTTTTTTATTTTATTAGCAATAACGCTTAATTTCTCTGTATTTGCCCAAGACTCAATAACTGTTAATATAACAGGAACTTGTACAACTTTAACTGGTACATATCAATTTACAGGTCTTGTTAATAGTAAAAATAATTATTCCGCTGAATTTGATATTGAAGGAAATTTAGCACAATTGCAAATTGGTTTTGATGGAACAAAATGGGTTTTTTATACGGATAATGATATAACGGACTTTGGTTTTTTTAATACAAATGTACCTAATGATGTATTGCCTCCTAATACAGGTTGGCAAGTTGAACGTTGTGAAGATGGAACTTTAATTATTAATGGCGGTGTGGCTTCAGTTACAGATTTTTCTCTGAGCAATAATTTTAATATCTATCAAATTTCAAATGAGTTTTTAGAAATTAAATTTGAATCTTTTATAAATAATCAAAATTTATATTTATTTAATATTTTTGGAAAAGAAGTTTTTACACAAAGAATTAATTATAACAAACAAAAGATTAATATCAACAGATTATCAAAAGGTATCTATTTTGTAAAAGTAAATAATTTTGTAAAAAAAATAATTATTCATTGATTTGAATTAAACAATGAAAAACAATTTCCTAAAATACCAAGCACAAACAACAAATACACCTTTAGCAATTGAAATTTCTCACGCAAAAGGTTCTTATGTTTATGATGTAAACAGTAAAAAATATTTAGACTTTATTGCTGGTGTTTCTGCAAATACTTTAGGGCATTCTAACCCAATAATTACCAACGCTATTAAAAACCAAGTAGATAAATATTTACATGTAATGGTTTATGGCGAGTTTATTCAGGAGCAACCTGTAAAATTAGCAAAATTATTAGTTGAAAATCTACCAGAAAATTTAAATCAAGTTTATTTGGTAAATTCTGGTACAGAAGCAACCGAAGGCGCATTAAAATTAGCAAAAAAAATTACCAAGCGTAGTGAAATAATTGCAGCGAAAAATGCTTATCATGGCAATACACAAGGCGCAATGAGTGTTTGTGGAAACGAAGAACAAAACCGTGCATTTAGACCATTATTACCAAATGTAAAATTTATTACTTTTAATAATTTAGAAGATTTATCTAAAATAACCACAAAAACTGCTTGTGTTATTTTAGAAACAATTCAAGGTGGCGCAGGTTTTATAGTACCTAGAAAAGATTATCTTAAAAAAGTAAAAGAAAGGTGTCAAAAAGTTGGCGCTTTGTTAATTCTAGACGAAATACAAAGTGGTATTGGTAGAACTGGTAAATTATTCGAATTTCAAAATCATAATATGTCACCAGATATTATAGTTACAGGTAAAGGTCTTGGTGGCGGTTTGCCAATTGGTGCTTTTATTTCTTCTGATAAAATGATGCAAGAATTAAAAGAAAAGCCAAAATTAGGTCATATTACTACTTTTGGTGGTAATCCGTTAATTGCATCTTCTGCTTTGGCAACTGTAAACGAAGTTTTAGAAAGTGATTTAATGCAAAAAGTCTTAGAAAAAGAAAAATTAATTAGAAATTTACTTATTCATCCATTAATAAAAGAAATTAGAGGTAAAGGTTTAATGTTAGCACTTATTTTACCTAACCAAGAGTTGGCATCTAAACTTATTTTAAAATCTTTAGAAAATGGTTTGCTTTTATTTTGGTTGCTTTTTGAAGGTAAAGCGGTAAGAATAACGCCACCTTTAACAATTTCTGATAAAGAAATTAAAGAAGGTTGTGAAATTATTTTGGGTGCTTTAGATGAATTGTAAAATGATTTTTGGGCATAATACTTCTGTATTGTATTGTACGTTCGAAGTAAGTACTGGTTAAAATACAATAATTTTCGGGTTTGGTTCTTAGAATGAAATTTTATCTTATTTTTTCGCTGAATACAAAATTTGAAAAATTTTGCGATCTTTGTAAATATGCCAAAACTTCGGGTCACATATAAAAGTTGGAGACTAACAATAAAAAATTATTAATTTCACTTGATTTTATTAAATATTTTCTCGTACTTTACAACATTATATATAAAACATTAAAACGATTTCATATATAACCGTTACCTGTAAGCTAAAAAAAATCCAGATGTCAATAGAAAATATACCTGAAATCTACTTTAAGGACAAA
>CAYQTF010000111.1:0-8779 GCA_964420345.1 uncultured Flavobacteriaceae bacterium | reverse complement strand
TATTGTTTTTTAATGGAGGACTAAAACTATACCCACTCAAATCATGGTAGAACCTTCAAATTTATAATTTAAACCAAAAACGAAATTCCCTAATGGTAATTGTATATTCTGACTTTCAAAATATTCCGTATTAAAAATATTATTTGCTAAAGCAAAAATATTAAGTTTTTTAACAAGTGTTAAACTTACTTTTGCATCTACTACATTATAACTATTTATTGGTCTTTCTACATATCTATAGGTAATACTTTGTTTTATGTTTTTAAAAAATTGTGTTTGTAAGGTTGCTGTTAAATGATGTTTGATTGATGTTTCTAATAAATACCTAGATGCAAAAACATTCGTTTCTTTATAATCATCTTCTAAAAATGTATAACCTAAATTTAAGCCTTGTTCGAAGTTAGAAATTTTAAATTTATAACTACTATTTATTTCAAATCCTTGGGTTGTAATTCGCCTTAAATTTTGCGCTAAAAAAAACGGACTATCTTCAGTTTCTCTTACATAATCTATCAAATCATTGGCTACTCTATTAAAAACGGCACCGCTTAATTCAAATTTATTTTTACTATATTTAAATCCCATTTCTTGCGAAACTGCTTCTTCTTGTTCTAAATTTTCATTGCCAGATAAGAAATTTGGGATATTAATAAACAATTCTGTATAGGTTGGTATTCTATAAGAATAACCGAAATTCCAATATAATTTCATTCTGTTATTTACCTGATAACCTATATCGAAACCCGGGAAAATATTGGTGTCAAAATCGGAAAATTTATTTAAAGAAACACCTGGTGTTATATCTAACTTATCATCCACAAAAGAAAAACGCTGTTCTAAAAAAATTGTTAACATTGTTCTATCTTGGTCTCCTAAATTATTACTCGACAAGGTAACACTGGCGAAATCTACACCAAAACCAGTTATTCCTAATTTTGATTTATAAGATAAACTTGCCTCTGCTCCTACTTTATTAGAAATATTAAAATTTCTAGAAAAATTTGGATCTTCTCGTTTTAATAAAAACATATCTTGATTGCGTTTCCAATAAATTTTTGGTTTTATCTGTAGATTATTTACATTATATTTAGTCGAAACACCAACTAAACTTGTTTGCGTTTCTTCGTATTCATTAAAAGTATCGTTAAAGGTGTAAAAATTATTTGCACCAAATTTTCGATCAGCAAAAGAAGCAATTAAACTAATGGGATTGTTTTTAGTTTTTATGTTTGCTTTAAGAAAGGCATTATGGTTTTTAAAATCGGTATTTTCTCTGTAACCTTCGGTTTCCAAATAATCATAATGCACAAATAAGTCCACATTTTTAATATTATTTGCAGCAGTTATACCAATTTTTTTTCGTTCAAAAGAACCCGAACCAATGGCAAGTTTAATCGATTTTTTAAAATTATTTTTAGTCACTATATTAATAGCGCCATTAAATGCATTTTGTCCAAATATTCTTGCTGCTGGACCTTTTATAATTTCAATACGCTCTATGTTTTCTAACGGAATCATAGAGTTCATAGTATGATGACCTGTTTGAGGATCTTCGGTTTTAATACCATCAATTAATATTAAAGTTTGATTAAAATGGCCTCCACGAATATAAATATCAGACTGCATGCCATCAACACCTCTTTTTCTTACATCAACTCCAGCAACTTGTTGTAATAAATCTGCTACATTTGTAGCAGCACTTTTTTGTATTGTTTCTGAATTGATTATCTGAATAGTTCTAGAGTTTTTAGAAAATGGTAAATCTATTCTACTTGAAGTTATAATCACCTCGTTTAGAGTATCTTGCTTTATTTCTTGCCCAGTTAATTTTGCTAAATAAAATATACATAATAGTATTAAAAAATTTGTCTTCATTTTAAAAATTTTGGCGAAAATATGACTTATTATTTATAATTAATCTAAGTAAACAAAAATAAATAAGAAGGTATTAAACCTCAGGGCAAGTCCTCGCCCCAAGGGTCGAGGCATTTAACCAATATCTCGCTAAAAAAAGCGGGATTTGTTCGATTTATCAAGCCAAAGGCATGACTAACTAAAAAATTGAAAATATTTTTTTTAGAGTCTCACGAATAAATACTAAAAATTTATTTTGAGAAGCATAAAAAATAAGTAACTTTGTTATATTAAAATCATCTCATGAAACTAACTAATTTTTTTATTATTACATTACTTATAATCTTTACTTTTAATACTTCGTTTAGTCAAGGTGCTAAAAATCAAGAAATAATTAACAAAGCATTAAGTTCTGAAACTATTGATAATCAGTTTGATATATTAATTAATAAATCTCCGAGTTTTCAGAATTTTAAAAATATCAAAAATTTTAATTTAAATAAATTTACTAAAAATTTTAAAGACTCTTTAATTGCTGCTAACAAAAAATTTAGCGATGCGCAATTAAAAATCCAAAATCAAATAACTGAAATTGAAAAATTAAATAAAACCATTACTGCAACAAATACGGATTTAACTAAAATTTCAGAAGAAAAAGATTCTATAAGTATTTTTGGTGCAAGAATGAGTAAAGCAAGTTATAATACTGTTTTATGGTCGATTATTGCAGGATTATTGATCGCAACTTTATTCTTTTTATTTAGATTTAAAAGCAGTCATAGCGTAACTAAACATGCTAAATTAACTTTAACTGATGTTGAAAAAGAGTTTGAATCACATCGGAAAAAATCTTTAGAACGTGAGCAAGTTTTAAGACGTAAGTTACAAGATGAGATTAATAGGCAACGTGGTGTTAAGTAGTCTTTAGTTAGTCTTTAGTCTTTAGTCTTTAGTCTTTAGTCTTTAGTCAAAAAAAATATTTATAGTTTATAAACTAATTTAAGTAGTATAATTCTAGGTAAAATAAAAGTTTTAGAATCACTTATTAAAAAATTAGAGAAACTATTTTGCTGCTTAAATGTAATATCAAAAATATTGTTTGCAGTTATTTCAAAACCCCAAGGACTGTCTTCTTTTTGATAAAATAATGACGCATTAGCATTGTCGAAAGTAGTATCGATATTATTTGCTTTATTTTGATATTTATCAAAAGTATAGTCTATTTTTAAAATATAATCTTTTAAAAAATCGTATTCTAAAAAAGCGTAAAACTTATCGTTTTCAAATTTCGTAATATTGTTTAACGAACGATAATTACTAAAATCTTTTTTATAACCTAATTCTATATTTGGTAACTTTTTAAAAAATGTCGCAATACTTGGTTCTAAACTAATGGTCTTAGAAATATTTTTATTTGTTTGATTGTTAATGATTTGAAAAAAGTCATTATATCTAAAACTACTTTTTATTTTATAACGTATCTTTTTAATTTTTTTTGAAAAACTAAAATTTGTTGACCAATTCAATTCTGATCTGTCAAATAATATCTGAGTATTAATAGATTCAATACCTTGTAATTGTGTGGTGTTTTTTAAACTTTTTATTTTTTTATTAAGATTAGTATTTATGTTAAAATGATAACCCCTATATAAATTATACTTGTAATAATTTACATTTAAGGTATGGTATAAACTATTCTCTAAATTAGTATTACCTCTAAAAACACTATTAAAATTAGACAAAACAAAATTGTTTGCTAATGAATTTGTATTCGGAAAATTAGCATTTAATTTATATTTCACATTTAACTTTTCGCTATTTCTAAAATTAACTTTGGTTGTAAACTGTGGTAAAAACAGATTTTTATTAAAGTTTTGTTTTTCTGTAAATTGTTTGGTTTGCCATTGGTAATTATGATAAAACAATGCTGGTTTAAAAATAACTTTACCTGTTTTAAATTTATACTCTAAACCTACATAAATATCCAAAAAATTGTATTCAAAATCATTACCAAAACCTACAGTATTAAAGTTGTTTTGTAAACCATTATCTAATTGCTGTACATCTTCGCTAAAAAAATTTGTAGATGCCATATTTACACCAGCACTTGTATATAGATGATGAAAACGATGTAAAGACCAATAATCTTTAATATTAAAATTTATATTATGTGCATTAAATTTTTTGGTTTGTATAATATTAAAAATGTCTGCTTGTTCTAATGGTATTAAACCTGTCAATATTTCTTGATTAGTTAACCATTGCAAATCTGGTCTATCTTGCTGAAAATGATAATTACCATCTAAAGTTACTGTATGTTTTTTAGAAATATTTTTATTTAAATTAAAATTTTGTTTTAATGTAATAGCATCAATATCGCTTTTGGTTTGTATGTTGTTGTTATTTACAAAACTATTGGTATTTATATTACCATTACTTTTAACATCGGTTAATTTCACAAAACTGGTGAAAGCATAATCTGTTTTTATATTTGGCTCATAATCTAAAGTAATTTTACCAATTGTGAAAAAATTATCAATTTGATTGGTACTTATTCTGTTTTCAGAAAATGGTGTGGTTGACAAATACTCATTTATAGTTTCGGTTTCGGTTTCTGTATTTGATTTTGAACTTATTACATACGCAGATAAATCGGCACTTTTACTTACGGAATGCCTTATATTAAAAGCACCAAACACTTGTTTTTCTTCTTTAAAATCTTGATTACTTAAATAAGTAGCAAAATCTGAATTATATAAACTAAAATAACTACCTGCATCATCTAACAATTTAGCAAAACCACCTTCAAAATCTAAATAATCTTTAAAGGTAAAAGACTTTTTACCTTGGTTGTTTAGGTCGCCAATAAAACTAACTGATGTTTTTGGGCTATAATAAAATATTTTTGGGTGTATTAAATAACGGTCTTTATGACCTAATCCTGTTTCTATATCTCCAAAAACAAAGTTTTTTTTGTCTTCTTTTAGTTTAATATTAAGTACTGCATCATCACTATCTTGTAAACCTTTAAGCATAGCAACATCGCTGTAATTTTCTAATACTTGTATTTTATCTATAGCATCTGCTGGTATATTATTTACACCTAATTTAGTATTACCACCAAAAAAAGGTTTGTTTTCTACCAATAATTTTTTTATTCTTTTACCATTTGCGGTAACATTGCCATTTCTATCAACTTCTATACCTGGTAATTTTTTTAGTACGTCTTTTAATTTTCGTTCTTCACCTGTTACAAAAGAATCTGCATTGTAGGTTATGGTGTCTTGTTTTACGGTTATTGGTATAACATAGGTTAATTCTACCTCATCTAATTGGTTACTATTTTCTTTTAATACAAAATTGTAAATGGTGTCTTTTGCAAATTTAAAAGTGACTTTTTTATTTATATAACCTAAATAACTTGTAGTTACTTGGTAAGTTTGGCTTTTTTTTAATTTTAGAAGGTAATTGCCTTTTTGGTCTGTAATTGCATAAGCAATATTAACTTCTTTTTCTTTTGGCACAGCAAATACGTTGGCGTATTCTAATGGGTTATTTATGCTGTCTGTAACTTTGCCTTTTATTTTTATTTGGGCTTGTGATGAGAAAAATCCTGTTAGGAATAACAGGATTAAAAGATTATACAATTTAATCAAAACTTGTTCTAATATTAAGTGAAACAAAATTATTTTCTAATAACCTCTTAATTCTTTGACAATTTTTTTACCTATTTCATTGTATTCAGATTTTGTAACCTTTTTACCTTTATTTGGTTTTGTAATTTTAATAGTATTTTCACTCAATTTCAATTCTGAAAGCAAAAAAGTTTTTTCAAATGAATCCGTAATCGTTAATTCAAAAATTAAACCTGGTAAGTTATTAATACCCACTGGTCCAAATCGAAAAGGAATTTCTGGACAATACCAAGCGACAATTTTAGAAAAAGAACTTCCTCCAACTTTAATAAAGTTTTCTGCCTTAAAACATTTATAACCATTTATCATCTTATATTCTTTTTTTAATCGCCATCCCGTTTTCTTAATCAAATTAGACTCAATTAAATACAATCCTCCAAAGTTACTGTCTACTTGTTGTAATCTTGATTTGGAATCATTATAAAATAAACCATTTGAATTTGAAGTTACAAGAATACCATAATCAATATTTAAACTTTCCTCAACATAAAATAATGATTCCTTTTGATTAAATTCTAAAATAAATTTAACATTTTTAGACTTTTTATTTAATCCCGTTAACAAATCTGCATATGCTGACTTATATTTTATGTCACCAAAAAAACTTTCTTTGTCATTAAATTTAATTGTGTATTTTGCTAGACCACTCGATATTTGAGATGACATAGTCAAATTAGTAAATGCAATAACGATAAAAAATAATACAGTATTTCTTTTCATATTTAGAGTTATATTTAAGCATACCTTAAATATAACTCTTTAATTGCCAACAAACTAAATACTTTTTTCATAATATTAAAATTTAAATATACATAATAAAATGTATATTGGTTAGAATAATTTATAATTATTTATTTGCAGCTAGACAGGTTTGAAACCAATCCATTAACCTTTCATTTTTAACATCAAATCCTTACCAATTTGATTAAATTCATCTTTTGTAACTTTTTTTCCTTTTATTGGTTTTTCAATTATTATTTTATCTTTGTTTATCTCTAATTTAGATAATGTAAAAATAACTTTATTCCTATTTGTAATTATCAATTCAATAATTAATCCTGGCAAATTATTAAAACCTCTTGGTCCAAATCTAAAAGGTATTTTTGGACAATACCATGCAACTACTTTTGAATAATTATCTTTACCTTCTTTAATTACTGCTTTTTTGCATTCAAATCCATTTATTATTCTTTTATCTTCTTTTAGAATCCAATCCGTTTTTTTAATTAAATCATAATTAATTAAGAATAAATCTCCAAATCCGTTTACTTGTCGAATTCTTTCATTTAAAGTATTGTAAAATATACCTTTTCCACCGCTTATAACAACTGCTAAATTATTTAAATTTGTATTATTATCAACTTCTAATTTTGTATTAATATAAAATAGTGACTCATTAGAACTAAAATTCAAATTAAACTTAATATTATTTGAAACTTCATTTAAATCATCAAATAGTTTTAAACCATTATTGATGGTTTCAGTAGTGTTTTTAATGTTTTCTGTATTAAAGGATAATTTATAGGTAGCATGATTATTATTTATTTGTGAATATAAATTTATTTTAATCAAAAAAAATAATATGTAAAAAATGATTTTTTTCATTATTTTTGGTTTTTTTATGGAAAATTTAAGACTTTTCACTTTTAATTTGATCCATTAATTTTTTGCCAATAGCATCAAATTCTTTTTTTGTTACTTTTTTGCCTTTTTTAGGTTTGATAATTTTATTTTTTTTTATATTTAGATTAAGTTTGGTTAAATAATAAGTGACTTGTGTTCTATTTGTAATTGTTAATTCAAGAATTAGGCCTGGTAAATTACCAATTCCTAGAGGCCCGAAATTTGTTGGTATTTTGGGGCAATACCAAGCTTCAACTATTGAATGTTCATGACTATCAAAACTAATTTTTGTTTTAGCTTTGAAGCATTCATAACCATTTATAATTTTTTTGTCCTTTTCTAAAACCCAATCTGATTCAGTAATTAAATCATAGTCTATCAAAAAAAGATTGCCATAACTATTTACTTGCCTAATTCTTTTTTTATTACTATTATAAAATTTTCCATTTCCTCCGCTAACAATAACTGTAATATCGGATTTTTTATCATCAATATTTAAGCTCTTGTTTAAATAAAAACTAGACTCCTTTTTATTAAACAATAAAATAAATTCTACATTATCATTTGCTTTATTTAATTCTTTATAAATGGCTAAAATTTGATTATCAAAACTTTTCCCAAATGAATTTTGTTTAATGTAGTTTGAATATTTGATACCATAAGTAGCTTTACCTTCTTGAGAAAAAACATTTAGATTTAAAAGTAGTAATACAGTTACCATTAACTTCATAGTATTTAATTTAAAAAGGTGAAATTAATAATAATTTTACCTTTAATATGTTAATATATTTAAAAATAATAGTAGAATTATCTTAATGTATATACTTCATTACAAATTGCTATAATACCAAACCAACATTCATAATTACCACTTCCACAAATTGCATAAGCAACATCCACACAGTCCCAAGAACCACCACCATCAAAAAACATAATCATATCAATTTTTGAATTATTTTTTGCTTCTACTATCACAGCATCTGGGTTTTTATAGCTAGAAGACTTTAAACTAAAACTACTAAACAATAATACAAACGCCACTAAACTAATAAATTTTTTCATAATATAAAGATTTAAATTAATAATTCTCCAAAAATAATGCATATCATTAATTTTGACAACCAAAAAAATGGTATTTTTACCAAATATTTGGTAGGTTAGATTAAAAGACTGTTTTTAGTCTACTGTCTAACATCTTTAAGTCTAATGTCAAAATTAAAAACATGTCTATAGCAACTAAATTATTAAAACTACGCAAAAGTAAAAATTTGTCACAAGAAGATTTGGCCACAGATTTAAATATCTCGCAATCTACTATTTCTAATTACGAGCATGGTACTTCCAAACCAGATATAGAAACTTTAGAAAAATATGCTTCTTATTTTCAAGTTGCTTTAAGTGAATTTTTTGCAGAAGATAATTATACTTTTTACAATCATGAAAATAAAAATAAAGGCGATATTAATAATTTGGTTATCAACCAACTTTCTGAGCAATTGTTAGAACAAATAGAAAAACGTTTAGATGATAAAGACACTATTATTACTATGCAAAAAGAAACCATACAAATTTTAAAAGACACTATTTTACAGTTTAAAGAGGTTATT
>CAYQTF010000110.1:4472-8784 GCA_964420345.1 uncultured Flavobacteriaceae bacterium | reverse complement strand
CATCTTTTTTTTGCGAATTTAAGTAATTCCATTAAATTTGTAGTAGAACCAAAAATATTTTCAAAGAAGGTCAACAAACTTTTGTAAATGAATTGTTTAGAGAGTTACTGAGCTATAATAACTAAAAAACTATGTGACACCTATGTGTCTATGTGGTAAAATAAATGATTTAAAGACCATGCGGAAAGTTTTTTAAAGAATTAATTCGTTTCTTTGCATACAATATGACTACAACTGATAATATAGTATTTGAAATTGATAATAAGTTAGATAAATTAGTAAAAAAAATTGAATTACTAAACTATATTAATCCAATAAATATAGAAGAGGAAAAAGAACGTTTTTTTCAATCTAAATTTACAAAAAATCCGAATTTCAACTATCCAAAAGTTGATTTTGATTCGTTTAAACTCCAAAGAGAATTATTTGCATTAAAAATTGAAGAAATTGAAGATGATATTATAAGAGAATTATACGAAGATATTATATATGAATATTCAGGTTTAATTGAATGTATCACTACAATTGGTCAAGATAAAAAATTCTATTACAATTCTTTAAAATCTTTTGGTACACCAACCGAAAATGATGTTAAAAATGCTAAATTTATCTTACATTTTGATGATGAAATAGATATAGAGAAAAGTTTGCCACGTTTTGATGTACACGAAACTGAAAAATTATTTAGAGAATATTCTAAGCAATACGATTTTTCTTATGAAATAAAACATTCCGATAAGATGTCTGCGATTGCAATGGTTTTAAGCAATGACAAAACTTTAGTGTTGAATACAAATCACACTTTTTCTAAAACCGATGTGGATATCTTAACAAATCACGAAATAGGCGTTCATATGGTAACAACTATGAATAGTTTACGGAATGATTTAAAAATATTTTCGCATGGTTTTCCTAATAATGTAGAAACACAAGAAGGTTTAGCAGTTTATAGCGAATATATGTCTAACAGTATTACATTATCCCGATTAAAAAGGTTAGCATATAGAGTAATTGCAGTGGAAACCTTAGAAAAAGGTTATAATTTTAAACAAACGTTTAAATTATTGTTTAATACGTATGACTTAAACAAAGAAGAAGCCTTTAATATTACTTTAAGAGTTCATCGAGGTGGCGGTTTTACAAAAGATTATTTATATTTAACAGGTTTAAGTAAAGTGTATAATTTTGCCAAAAAAAACAGAGATTTAAATTTGTTATTATCTGGTAAAACTTCTTTAGAGTATGTAAATACCATAGACTATTTAATAAATAATAACTATGCTAAAAAGGCCATTTATATAACCGATTCTTATTATAAGAATGTAAACTCCAAAAAAACAATTGCTTTTATTTTAGAAAATTTAAAATAAAAGAAGGTTGTTTTTAAAGTATATTGTTTTACATTTGTAACTTAAACTATATATTAATTTTTAAATTTATTTATTATGAGAAAAATTTTACTTTTATTAGTTGCTTTTGCAACAATTTCTTTAACAGCACAAGTGACTGTTTTTGAAGACGATTTTGATACCGAAGTAGTAGATGCTACTACGTATGCTAATTGGACTGTCTCTGATGTTGATGGAGACACTGAGAATTTTGAAGTTGCTGATTTTACTGTTGCTTTTGCCGCTGCAACAGAACACCCAATGTTTTCTACTTTTTTAGGATTAGATTCTGATTCTTGGGAAAGCGGAAATTCTAATAGTCCAATGCAAGTGAATAATTTTATCACTACAACAGAACCTATTGATTTAACTAACGCTTCAGGTGCAATAACCGTATCTTTTTTAGTTGGTACTTATCAAAATGGAGGTACGTTTATTGCTGACCAATATTCTGTTTATATGACTACTAGTAATGATGCAGGTGTTATAATGGGAGAAACAGCAGTTTATAATGGTATTTTATCTGATGTTATGGCAGCTGATCAAACAGATGGTTCTGCAAGTGCTGTTGTTCAAGATATTGATGTTTCTTCTTTAGCAGGTTCAGGTTCTTATTATTTAACACTAAGACACCACGATACTTTTGATGAAAATTCAGTGTTATTTGACAATGTGTCTGTAGTTGCAGATGTAGTTGCTTCTGTAGATGACAATGTTTTATCAACTTTAGTAAACATTTATCCAACTGCTGCTGATGCACAAATTACAATTAACAACAGAAGTGCTATTTCTTTAAATACTGCTTCAATTTATGATGTTAATGGTCGTTTAATTGCACAGTATGACTTAAATGGTTTAGTTGGTGAAAAATCAATTAACGTTTCTAACATTAGTTCTGGTTTATACTTTGTAGAATTAGCTTCTGACAATGGTAAAGCAGTTAAAAAAATGATTAAGAAATAATTTTATTTCTTATTAAATTTAAAATCCTTGAAGTTTTCTTCAAGGATTTTTTTATGACTTAAATTCAAAAATTAGTAATTATAAAATTCTTTTCAATTCAGTAAAATCACTAATTACCATAGCTGCATTTTTTAAACTTTGCATTTCAGAAAATTCACTTTTAAAACCAATACAATAGATATTTGCATTATTTGCTGCTAAAACACCATTGTCAGAATCTTCAATTACAATACAATTGTTTTTAGGAATCTTTGCTAATTTAGCAGCATTCTCAAAAATTTCAGGATGCGGTTTTGACTCTTTTAAATCCGCACCACTTAATTTACCAATAAAGTATTTGTCTAAATTAAACCTATCAAAAACAAGATTAATAGTATTATGTGACGCAGATGATGCGAGAACTAAAGTTATTTCCTTTTCATATAGATAGATGATAATTTCTTTCGCTCCTTTTATTAATTCTAAAGATGGATCTGTTTTAAAAGAGTCTTTAAAAAAGTATCTTTTTTTTTCTACTAATTCTTTTGGATTAATTGTTAAATCAAAATGTTTTATCAATTTTTCAAAAGCATTTAAAGTAGAAGAACCAACAAAGGAATGATAAAGTTCATCAGAAACATTTAAGTTTAAAGACTTGAATGTTTTGAAATAAGCATTTTTATGTAACGGTTCTGTGTTTACAATTACGCCATCCATATCAAAAATTACACAACGAACGTTTTTTATCATAAAAATTTACTTTTCAATTCCTTTGTTGGCACCATACAAGTATCTTTTTTGCCAAACCATTTATACCTGTTTTTTGATATAAATTTATATATAATATCTCTAATAAATTTCGGAATAATAATAAACCAAAATAATAATTTATAAGGTAATTTCAATTCTTTAAAAACATGTAGAATTGCAGTAGATTCAGTTAAGACAGTACCGTTTTTTATCAAGTAAATAGTGTTAAATCTATTGTTATTCTTTTTTTTAGGAAAATATTGTAACAAAATATTTTTTGCTGCGTCTGATTGTAGAGAAGCAAATGTAAATACATTCTTTTTATCCTTTTTAATAATAAATTGAATAGATGAATTACATAAATTGCATACACCATCAAAAAGAATAATATTGTTAATTTTGTTCTTCATTATAAGTACAAAATTACATAAAATAGTTATAGTTTAGTAGCATGATAAAAATTAATAATCTTCATAAATCATATCCGATAGGTAAAAAGGATTTTTTACACGTATTAAAAGGTATAGATTTACATATTAAAGAAGGTGAATTCGTTTCTATAATGGGTTCGTCTGGTTCAGGAAAATCAACTTTGTTAAACATTGTTGGTTTATTAGATCACCATGATGATGGTGATTATTTTTTAAACGGACAAAAAATTCAAAAATTAAATGAAACGAAAGCTGCAGGTTTACGTAATAAATTTTTAGGGTTTGTTTTTCAGTCCTTTAACTTAATATCTTATAAAACTGCTTTAGAAAATGTTGCTTTACCTTTATACTATAAAGGAGTCTCTAGAAAAGAAAGGCAAAAAATAGCCTTAGAATATTTAGATAAAGTTGGGTTAAAAAATTGGGCGAAACATTTGCCAAACGAGCTCTCTGGTGGTCAAAAACAAAGAGTTGCAATCGCAAGAGCTTTAGTAACTAAACCAAAAGTTGTTTTAGCTGATGAACCAACAGGTGCTTTAGATTCTACAACATCAGATTCTGTAATGAATTTATTAAAAGACATTAATAATGAAGGTATGACCGTTTTTGTAATAACACACGAAGAAGAAATTGCAGCGCAAACAAAACGAATTGTACGCCTTAAAGATGGCGTAATAATTAGTGATGAATTAACAGGAAATTAATTGGGTGAAAGGTTTTGGGTAAAAGATGAAAGTGCATTTTTACAATTAACCAATTAACCAATTAACCAATTAACCAATTAACCAAACACAATGTTCG
>CAYQTF010000110.1:0-4372 GCA_964420345.1 uncultured Flavobacteriaceae bacterium | reverse complement strand
CAATTAACCAATTAACCAATTAACCAATTAACCAATTAACCAAACACAATGTTCGACAGAGACCTTTGGGCAGAAATATTTCACAGTATCAAAAAAAATAAGTTGAGAACTTTCTTAACTGGTTTTTCGGTTGCTTGGGGTATTTTTATTCTTGTTTTGCTTTTAGCATCTGTTAATGGTATGAAAAATGGTTTTGTTTCACAGTTTAATGATGATGCTACAAATTCTATTTTCATCAATCCGTCGGTAACAACAAAGGCTTATGATGGTTTTGATGTTGGTAGGCGTATTCAGTTTACAAATAGTGATATTGAATACCTTAAAGGTAATTTTAAAGATGAAATTGAATATATTACGCCTCGATTCAGAAAAGGCGTTACTGCAAAATATAAACAAGAAACTGGTACTTATTCTGTTAGAGCAGTTTCACCTTCGCATCAATATATAGAAAAAACAATTATTCAATCTGGACGGTTTTTAAATAATAATGATATTAACAAGAAATTAAAAGTTGTTGTTATTGGTCGTAAAATTAAAGAGGATCTTTTTGCTCAAGAAAATCCTTTAGGTAAAACCTTAATAGTAAATAATTCTACTTTTACAATTGTTGGTATTTTTACCGATGAAGGTAATGATAGAGAAGAACGTTATTTATATATTCCTGTTTCTACAATGCAACGTTTGTATAGTAATACCGATAAAATAAATCAAATATTATTAACGTATAACCCTAAATTTAATTTTGCAGAAGCAATAACTTTTGGTGAAACATTAGAGATTTTATTAAAGAGAAGGCATAAAATTCACCCAGATGATCAAGGCGCAATTTTTATAAATAATAATGCCGAAGGTTTTTCGGATGTTAATAATTTTTCAACAATGCTTACCTATATTAGTATTGGTGTTGGTTTATTAATTCTTTTAGCAGGTATTATAGGTATTGGTAATATTTTAGTTTTCATTATAAAAGAAAGAACCAAAGAAATAGGTATAAGAAAAGCACTTGGTGCAAAACCAATTCAGGTGATAAATTTGGTGATTTTAGAATCTGTTTTTATTACCACAATTTCAGGTTTTGGAGGTATGGGTTTTGCGATGGCATTAATTGGTTTGGTAGGGCCAAATATTAAATCGCCTGCATTTTCGAATCCATCCGTAGAAACAAATACCATAATAATTGCGACTGTAATATTAGTAGTTGCAGGAGTTTTAGCAGGTTTAATACCTGCATTAAGAGCAGCAAAAGTTAGACCAATTGTTGCATTAAATGCAGATTAACATTAATTAATAAAAATGAAATTTTTTGACAGTGATTTATGGCGGGAAGTTTTTAGTACTTTAACTAAAAATATAACCAGAACAATTTTAACCACATTAGGGGTTTTATTTGCTGTGATTATATTAATAATGTTACTTGGTACAACAAACGGAATGAAAAATGGTTTTGATAAACTATTTACAGGTACTGCAAAAAATACTTTATTCGTCTGGGGACAATCTACAGGTAAACCTTATAAAGGTTTTGAAAGAGGTCGAAGAATAAAATATACTTTTGATGATGTAGAATTATTAAAAGAAAATATAAAAGAGATTGAAGATATTTCTCCAAGAATTCAATTAGGTAATCATAGAGGTGTTTCTAAAGTAACCCGAAATGGTCAATCTAGCGGTTCTAGTGTTTATGGAGATTTTCCTTCAATAGATAAGTTTTCTAAAAAGAATTTATATGAAGGACGTTTTTTAAATCAAAATGACATTGATAGTAATAGAAAAGTTTGTGTCATTGGTGACGATGCTTATAAATTACTATTCAAAAAAAATGAAGACCCTATTGGTGAATATTTAGAAATAAATGGCGTTTATTTTCAAGTAGTTGGCGTTTTTAGAAAGAATAAAAATATGAATTTTGATGGGCAGAACACCATTCATATTCCGTTTACAACCTATCAAAAAGCATTTAATAGTGGCAATCGTGTTGGTTGGATGGCAATTACGGTAAAAGCAAAATACGACGCACAGAAAGTATTAAATAAAATTAAGAAATTACTAAAGCAACGACATAACATTCATCCAGAAGATACAAGAGCAATTGGTTCCTTTAACTTATCACAAATTTTTCAAGGTATAAGTGCATTTACAATGGTATTAAAAGGGTTTTCGTTTTTTATTGGTGGTTTTACTTTGTTGGCAGGAGTAATTGCAATTAGTAATATATTATTAATTACAGTAAAAGAACGTACCAAAGAAATTGGTATTCGTAGAGCATTAGGTGCAACGCCAAAAGCAATAAAAAGACAAATTATATTAGAAGCTATTGTACTCACAATATTTTCAGGATTATTAGGGTTTGTAATTTCCGTTGCCGGATTATCTATTTTAGATAGTAAATTTGGTGATGGTAGTGAATTTCCATTTATTAATCCGTCAGTAAGTTTTACACAAATAATAGTTTCGTTTAGTTTAATGCTGTTTTTAAGTTTGTTAGTAGGTTTAATACCTGCAAATAAAGCAGTAAAAATGAGACCAATTGAAGCATTAAGAGAAGAATAAAAATTAAATAAAAAATTTTAGAAATGAAAAAAACATTAATATTTTTAGGTTTAGGCATTTTAGCAATTGCGGTTATTTTAGCAATTAAAAAAACATATTTTGCAAATAAAAAAACCATCAAAACCTATAAAACTGAAAAATTAGAAAGGAATAATATTGTCAATAAAGTTGTGGCAACTGGTAAAATTGTTCCTGAAGAAGAAATTGAAATTAAACCACAAATAACAGGTATTATTAGTCAAATATTCTTAGAAGAAGGTGATGTAGTTAAAAAAGGCGATTTAATTGCTAAAGTTAGAGTAGTGCCAAACGATCAATCTATAAATACTGCTGTTGGTAGAATTAGAAATATTAAAATACGTTTAAGCAATGCAAAAATTACTTTTGATAGAACTAAAGCACTATTTGATAAAGGTGTAATTGCTAGAACAGAATTTGAAAATGCAGAATTAGCTTACAATACTTCAAAGCAAGAATTAAGTAATGCACAGAGCGATTTACAGATAATTCGTAAAGGTTATGCAGGTTCTGGTGGATCAGCAAATACAAATATTAGAGCAACGGTTGCTGGTACAATTTTAGAAATACCAGTAGAAGAAGGTGATCAGGTAATACAATCTAACAATTTTAATCCAGGTACAACTATTGCATTTATTGCCGATATGACTAAAATGATTTTTGAAGGTAAGGTTGATGAAGCAGAAGTAGGTAAATTAAAAATAGGAATGGATTTAGACATTAAAGTTGGTGCTATTGAAAATGAAAATTTTATAGCGAAACTTGGTTTTATTGCTCCAAAAGGTAAAGAAGAAAATGGTGCAATTCAATTTAAAATTGAAGGAATTGTTAACCCGAGTAAAGAAAGCAATATAAGAGCCAATTATAGCGCAAACGCATCTATAATTATTGCTAAAAAAGACAGTGTTTTATCGATTAGAGAAGCATTATTACAATACGATGAAAAAACAAAAAAACCTTATGTAGAAATTGAAAATGCCGCTAATGAATTCGAAAAAACAGAAGTAGAATTAGGTATTTCAGACGGAATTAAAGTCGAAATTATTTCAGGAATTACAGAAGATGATAATATTAAAGTTTGGAATGCAGAACACAAGAAAAAAAATAAAAAGAAAGAGGATTAATAACTAATCAATTAATTATTTTTAAATAAAAAAATTAAACTAATCCCGCTTTTTCAGCGGGATATTGGTTTAATACCTAGACCCTTTTATCTTCCGAGGTTTTGAAACTATTATTGGGTTCAGGGTTTGCCCTGAAGTTTAATAACTTTTATTTATCTAATTTTTTAGGGTTGTGGTTTACTTGTTTTTGGTTTTTGAAGTAATAGATTTAAATTCTTAAATCTCCAATCAACAATCTCCAATCGTTAATCTTTTTAATATTTATTACTGTTGTCCGATAAAATTATAGACAAACACTAAAAACTCAATAAAACAAAGAAGTAAGGAGATGTTTGTAAAACGACACCTTGCTTTTTAAAAAATCAATTAAAGAATTACTGCCAAACTTACTTTATTTTTTAAATAAAAGATTATCAAATAGTTACAATTTGGTCTTTTGTCTAATACCTAATAGCGAAGCGGTCTAATGTCTTTATCGGACAATACTAAATATTTATAATGTTTGGAAAAAAATAATTTTATAATTCTCCCCAACTTTTATATGTGACCCCTTACATGTATGTATTTTTACCCAAAAAACACACATTTTAACCAAAATACTTGCACAGAGTTTTTTTTTTTTTTTAACTTGTGAGAAAATAATTGCAATAATTACTAAATATTAAAACAAGCATCATGAA
>CAYQTF010000109.1:0-8860 GCA_964420345.1 uncultured Flavobacteriaceae bacterium | reverse complement strand
AAAAAAAAGGGTCACAAAGTTTTATTCTTTGTGTATCTTCTTTTTCTTTGTGCAACTTTGTGTTATAATTATTTTTTTTCATTAAACAAATTCAATCGTTGTATCCATTTTGTTTTTTTATCGAATAGAAATAAATCTAATATTAAAAATAGTAAACCTAAGGCTATAAACCATTGAAATTGATCTTTATAATCTGAAAATTTCTTAGTGTCAAATGCTTTTTTATCGGCGTTATTTAATAAGTCGGCAATAAAATCTACGGTTTTTTTAGTATTACTTCCGTAAAGATATTTACCATTTCCGTCGGTTGCAATTTCTTTTAAAACAGTATCGTTTAACTTTGTTATAACGGTTTCGCCTTTTCTATCTTTCTTATAACCCGTTAAATTATTGCCAATTCTCATAGGTATTGGTCCGCCTTTTGTAGTTCCGATACCAATAGTATAAACTTTAATACCTTCTTTTGTTAATTCGTTTGTTATGGTAGTATTATCTTGGTTATGATCTTCACCATCGGAAATTAAAATTAAAAACCGATTTGTTTGCTCATCATTATCATAATATGTTTTTGCTAAAATTAAGGCTTCATTTATTGCAGTTCCTTGACTGGAAACCATATCTGGACTCGCATTTTGTAAAAACATTTTTGCAGCAGCATGATCTGTAGTGATTGGTAATAACGGATAAGCATTACCTGCATAAATGATAATACCAACTCTATCGCTACCTAATTTGTTTATTATTTTAGAAATAATTTGTTTTGCTTTTTCTAATCTATTAGGTGCAATGTCTTCACAAAGCATACTTTTAGAAACATCTAATGCAAAAACTACATCTACGCCTTCTCTACTTACGGTTTTTAATTTTGTACCCATTTTAGGGTTTACCAATGCTAAGATTAGAAAAGAAAGTCCTAATGCAATAAAAATTATTTTTAAAACAGATTTAAAAGTTGATTTTTCGGGACTTAGTTTTTCTAATAATCTTTTATCTGCAAAGTTTTTCTGTTTTCTTTTTTTCCAAATAAAAACCATAGCATAAGTAATTAATAATATTGCTATTGCTATGAAATAAGTAAAATATGTTTTTTCTTCTAGTTGGTACATTTTTTTGTTTTTTAACCGCAAGGAACGCAAAGTTTTCGCAAAGGTCGCAAGGGTTATTTTTTATGGTCGCAAAGTTTTTCTTTCTAAAGAAAGAAGTTATAAATTATTTACTACTCTTTTTATTCCGTTTTTAATTAATGTGACATTAAAATTAATTAACATTCCTAATTTGCAACCAGATAATTTAAGATATGTTAATACTTGTGCTAAATGAATGTCATTTAATGATTCAACTGATTTTAATTCTATTATTACTTTATTTTCTACAATAATATCTAATCTATATCCGATATCTAATTTTACTTCTTCATAAACTAAAGGCAATGCTTTCTGTTTCTCAACTTTTAAGTTTGTTTTCTTTAACTCATAAAATAAACATTCTTCATAAGCACTTTCTAATAAACCAGGACCAAGAACTCTATGCACTTTTAAAGCACAATCAAATATTATTTTAGAAATTTCATTTTCTGTCATATTTATTATTTAATTTAACCGCAAGGAACGCAAAGGTCGCAAGGATTTTGTTCACGAAATTTTTTTTTATTTTTTTTTCATTAATGATTCATTAAATTTTCTTTGCGCTCCTTGCGAAACCTTTGCGACCCTTGCGGTTAGTCATTTATATAAAAGATCTAAATAAAGTAAACCGCAACAACATTTCAAACAGAATTAAAAATCCTGCTAGTAATACAAATGGTCTAAACATTTCTTCGAAATTGGTATATTTTATTTCTTCTATTTTTGTTTTTTCTAATTTGTTGATTTCATCATATATTTTCGATAATTTACGATTATTAGTTGCTCTAAAATATTTTCCTCCAGTTTCTTTTGCAATGTATTTTAATAATGCTTCGTCGATTTCTACAGGAACATTTCTATAAATTAATTTACCATTTATGTCTTTTGCAACTGGCATTTGTGCTGTTCCGTTTGTTCCTAAACCAATTGTATAAACTTTTATGCCAATAGATTTTGCTAATTCGGTTGCTGTTTTTGGATCTATAGAACCAGTATTATTTACGCCATCGGTCAATAAAATAATTACTTTTGATTTTGCTTTTGAATCTTTTAATCTGTTTACTGCAGAACCTAAACCCATGCCAATGGCAGTTCCGCCATCTAATTGTCCCCATTTTAAACTTCTAATGGTATTTCTAACAATCCGTTTGTCACTAGTAATTGGTGTTTGTGTAAAACTTTCGCCTGCATAAACTACAATACCAATTCTATCGTTTGGTCGTTTGGTAATAAAATCACCTGCTACTTTTTTTAAGGCTTCTAATCGGTTAGGTTTTAAATCTTTTGCCAACATACTTGCCGAAACATCTATTGCCATAACAATGTCGATACCTTTGTTTGTTTTAGTTTTTGTGGTAACTTCTTTATTTCTTGGTCTTGCCAAAGCGATTATTAACGAACCAATTGCTACTAATCTTAATACATATAATAGTGGTTTTATCCTGGAAAGTAAACTTGGTTTTAAACCTTCTGTACTTGAAAACAGTAAGGTAGCAGTATCTTTTTTTCTTGTGAAAAAATGCCATAATGCTAAGATTGGCAACAATGCCAATAACCATAAAAATTCTGGATTTGCAAATTCGAATTTACTTAGCATTTTCTATATACATTTTTGATGGAATTATAATTTTAAATATAAACTCATTATTTTTATCAACATAACGATATACAAAATTTACTTTATTATCACGAAGAGTTTTCATGTCTGGATTAGTTTTAATAGTGTTTAAAATTCCTGGTTGTAAATAGTTTTTAAGTTCATCAGCATCGATTACCGATTTATCTATATTAACTAAGGTATAATTGTATTGAAATGTTCTATTAGGCAGTACTAATGTATTGTCTAATCTTGTCTCTTTGTCTAAAGTTATAGGGCAATTTTTATTTATTTCATTGGCAACTTCAATTAGTTTTTTGTCAATACTATTTTTATTAAAAACAAAATATTGAATAGCAAAATAAGAAATGAAAAAAGCCAACATACCAATTATTGTATTTATTATTTTTTTCTTATCAAAAGGAGATTTCTTTTTTTTGCCCATTGTATTGTTTTTAAATTTTGAATTGTCTACTTTACTATCGATTTGTATACTTGATGAGTTTTCTTTCGAGGATTCAGTTTCGTCTTTATTAAGTGTATTTTCTCCTTCTAGAATTTCAACATTTTCTTCAATTTCAATAGATTTTAAACCTTCTAAAATAATATCTGCATATTTACGATGCATTTCAATTTCGTTTGCAAATGGTTTTGATTTTGCAAATTTTACTAAATCTGCTTCTTGTAAAAGGTCTTTTAATTTTAAAACTGTTTTTTTAGATATTTCTAAATTATTTAAGTTGTTGGCTTTTTTTATAGTGTTTACCAATTCGTTTGTAGTGCTTTCTAAGGCAGGTAGTTTTAATTCTTTTTCAATAAAAGTTCTAATAATGTCGGTTAATTCACTATAATATTGTTTGGTTTTATTGTTTTGCCATAATAGTTTTTTATCTAAACTTACCAATTGTTGCACTGCCATTTCAAAAGGTGGAATTTTTGCAACTCGTTCTTCTTCGGTTTCTTTTTTACGGATAAAGAAATACCATATTGCAAGACCGATAATTGGGACTAATATTAAAAGCCACCAATAATTTTTTGCATAATCTTTTAAATTAAGATCTTGATGCTGAATTGCTTTTATAGGAAAAATAGGTTGTTTTATAGTGTCAATTGCAACAGTTGAAACATCTATTACTAAAGAATCTGTAAAGTATGGTCTTTCAAAAATACGTACTAATTGTTTTGGTAAAGTGTAACGACCAGAATCAAAACTTGTTAAAGTAAATTTTCTAATAAGTCTATCTTTTAAGGTATCAATTTTATGAGATTTAATAATTTCAATTTTTTGTAAACTATCTAATCGTAATTTATAAAACTCTACACCAATTGTTGCTTTTACTTCTATTTGATAATTAAATTGTTCGCCAATTCTTATTTTTGTTGTGTCTGTTTTTGTGGTTACTTGGGCGTTTGTTGTTATTGTTGTTACACAAAGAAACACTAAGAAAACACAAAGATTCACGAAGATTTTTCTCTCGCAAAGTCGCAAAGTCGCAAAGATTGCGGAAGTTATATTTTGTATGTTTTTATTTTTTAACCACATAAGACATTTAAGGTCATATAAGTTTATTGTTTTTTAGTTTCTTCCCTTTGGGAAGACGGAAGATGGGACTAATTCCTTCCTTTAAAATACCCCATTAATGCTTTTACATAATCTTTACCAATCATCGTATGAATTACTCCTGAACCACTTTTTTTGAAGGTTGTTTTATAATAATCTACTGTTTTTAAATAATTTGCTTCGTATTGTGTTCTTACTTTTTTTGAGTTGGTATTTACCAAGATTGTTTTGCCAGTTTCGGCATCTACTATTTGTAGCATACCTAGTTTAGGTAATTCTTTTTCGTATTTATCGTAAATTCTTATTCCTGTAACATCATGTTTTCTACCAGCAATTCGCATTGCTTGATCGTAATTGTTATCTACAAAATCGGATAGTACAAAAACGATTGCCTTCTTTTTTAAAACGCCTAATAAGTATTCTAAAGCATTGTTGATACTTGTTTTTTTACTTTTAGGTTTAAATTCAATCAATTCACGTATAATTCTTAGTACATGAGATTTTCCTTTTTTTGGTGGAATATATAGTTCAATTTCATCGGTAAATAAAAGTAATCCGACTTTATCATTATTTTGTGTTGCCGAAAATGCTAAAGTTGCAGCGATTTCGGTTAAAACTTCACGTTTAAATTGCTCGTTTGTTCCAAAAAATTCTGATGCTGAAATATCGACCATTAATAACATGGTTAGTTCTCTTTCTTCTTCAAAAACTTTTATGTGTGGTTCGTTGTAACGTGCAGTAACATTCCAATCTATATTACGTATATCGTCGCCATATTGATATTGCCGTACTTCAGAAAAAGTCATTCCTCTACCTTTAAACGAAGAATGGTATTCGCCAGAAAATATGTGATTAGACAAACGTTTTGTCTTAATCTCAATTTTTCTAACTTTTTTTAAAATTTCTTTAGTATCCATCGATATACGATTTTTGATTTACGAATTACGATTCGCAGCTGTATGATTGACTATTTATTTTTATTTTTTTTGTTTGCAATTTTTAAACGCATTGTTTTTATTGATGCAACTGTAATTGATACTAATTCATTTGCTTCTTTTAGTAATCTGTTTATTTCTATATGCTCCTTATTACTTATAATTAAGAAAATTTCCAAAAAATACATACTTTCATCTGCTTCTTCTTCAACTATTTTTAATTTATATAAAAAATCAGCATCCGACTTTGCTCTACAAGCTGCACGATAGTTTGCACCAACGGAACTTGAGCATCTAATTAATTGTCTACAATATGCATCAAATTCTCTATTTACAGGGAATTTTGTGCAAAGATACCAACAATCAATTCCAAATTTTTGAGTTCTTTTTTTAAGTAGGTGTTTCAATTTATAAATTTAATTTTCGTTATTTACTTAATCGTAATTCAAAAAATCGTACATCCTAAGGTACTTCAATCTCATTAACAATTTTATCAATTATCTCGATGGAATTAATATTTTCGGCTTCGGCTTCATAAGTAACACCAACTCTATGACGTAAAACATCGTGTACAACTGCTCTAACATCTTCTGGTATTACATAACCTCTACGCTTAATAAATGCGTAACATTTTGCTGCAGTTGCTAAGTTGATGCTTCCACGAGGCGATGCTCCAAAACTGATTAAATCTTTAAGACTTGCTAAATTATATTTTTCTGGATAACGCGTTGCGAAAATAATATCTAAGATGTATTTTTCAATTTTTTCATCCATATAAACTTCTTGAACCGCTTTTCTTGCTTTCAAAATAGTTTCTAAAGAAATAACCGCATTTACTTTTTCCCAAGATTTATTCAAATTAGCACGCATGATTTGTTGTTCCTCTTCTATAGACGGATAATCAATCACTACTTTTAGCATAAAACGATCTACTTGTGCTTCTGGCAATGTGTAAGTTCCTTCTTGTTCTATTGGGTTTTGCGTTGCCATTACTAAAAACGGTTCGTCTAATTTAAATGTGGTATCGCCAATAGTTACTTGATGTTCTTGCATGGCTTCTAATAAAGCCGATTGTACTTTTGCTGGCGCACGATTTATCTCATCTGCTAAAACAAAATTAGCGAAAATTGGACCTTTTTTAATAGCAAAATCATTCTCTTTCATGTTATAAATCATCGTACCAATAACATCGGCAGGTAATAAATCTGGTGTGAATTGTATTCTGCTAAAACTAGCGTCAACTGCTTTTGATAGTGTATTTATGGCTAATGTTTTTGCTAAACCTGGCACGCCTTCTAATAAAATATGACCGTCGCCAAGCATACCAATTAATAAACGATCAATCATGTGTTGTTGACCAACAATTACTTTGTTCATCTCTGCTCTAAGTAAGTCGATAAATGCTGATTCTCTTTCGATTTTTTCGTTGATTGCTCTAATATCAACTTGTGTGTTTATTGGATCCATTTGTGTCTATTTTATTGGAGAGCAAAGATAAAACGAAAAGTGATTTATTTAGTTAAAAATTGGTTAAATTGTTACAGAGAGATTCACAAAGAAAATAAGAAGATTCACAAAGAATTTTTAAAATAAAAAAAGTCTTAGAAAATAAATTCTAAGACTTTTAAAATAATTGATAACTTAAATTTGGTTCTATGTTGTTTATAGTGGATAGCATTATATTTTTAATATTAGTGAAATGTAAAAAAATTCCAAAAATCAAGTTCCAAATTCCAAATAAATCCCAACATTTAAATATCAAAACACAAACAAAGCCTTACATTATATCAAAAACTAGTAATAATAAACAAATTTAATGTTTGATTTTTTAAAATTGATTTTTGTTTTTTATTTAGAATTTGAAACTTGATTTTTGGAATTTAAAATAATACCCACTATAAACAACATAGAACCTTAAATTTATTCTTTAATAATTTTTTTAATAGCAATGTTCCCATTTTTATCTTTTAGTTTTATAAAGTATAATCCTTTAGATAAGTTTTCTAAATTTAATTGTTTTATATCTGTCGCTGTTTTAGATAAAATTAATTGTCCTAATTTAGAATAGACTTTTAGGTTAACAATTTGTACGTTTTTAGCATCTATATGTAATAAACCATTTGTTGGATTAGGGTATAATGTAATTGCGTTTGAAAGTTGGTTGTCATTAATACCTAAAACTTTAATAAATTCTGTTGTAGCAATATTAGTAACAATTGCAGGATTAAAATCGAAAAATATATCTACTTGATTGTTTATTATATCACCTATTACAATATTGGTTTTTGGTTTTATTTTATACATTATATAACCGTGCGATGCTTCTTCATTTGTTGTACTATCTGGTAAATGAATATCTTCAAAAATAAATTCGATTTGATTTTCATTAAATATTGCAACACGACCAGCATGACTTAAATTTTCTAACTGAAAGGTTGACCAGTCTAAATTAGGTTCTAATTCATTCGCTACCATAACATTAATTGCATCTGCTGTGCCTGTATTTTGAAATCTAATTAAATAATGTAGAAATTTATTTGCATTTTCAATTAATATTCTTGGACCTTCTAAAATATGAATATCATTTGGGTCATAAGAACCAATAATTGTTCTATTATATTGGTAAATATTATTATCAGGATTGGCATCGTCAATAATAGGATTAATGGTGGTTGTAAAACTTAATACATTTCCTATATTTCCTGTTACAATGTAATTAATATCTATAATTCTTGTTTCTAAAGGGTTTAAATTTGTATAATCAAAATGAATACTATTTGTAGTTGGTTCAATATAAGTTTCACTTGCACTTAATAAATTTAATTTTGTATTGTCATAAACCAAATTTATAGAACCGCTTATGGGGATATCACTATCATTTCTATAAACAATTTTAAGTGTTCTGTTAAAACCAGGTCTTGGTGCAGATGTAAAATAGGTATAAACTCTAACATCTTGTATTGCTATTTGCTCTACACAAAAATCAGCCGTAAATGTATTGTTAGCACCAACAAAATTTGCGGTATGTAATATTGGGTTTACTTCAAATAAATCAAGATTTAAATTTAAACTAATTGTGTAATCGCCTTCATCGGTAAATAGTTCATAGTCGCCATTTACATCGGTAAATGTTGAAAAGGATTGTGAAGCACTAACAGCATCTACTCTTACAGTATTAAAAGCAATGTCTTGTGCGTCGCAACCATTTTCATCTAAATCTAAAGTTACTTGACCTGTTATAGAATTAACATTACAATAAACTGTTGGTGTTACATTAATATTACTTAAAATAAAATCGCAATTATTATTTAAATCTGTCGCATCGATAATTTCTTGGCAATCGGAAACGCCATCACCATCGGTATCTGTTAAATTTATTGGGTCGCAAAAATCTAAAGGGTTTGTAATACCATTTGGAATTAAAACTGTAAGTGGATCGTCTATACCTGTAGTTTCTTCTGCATTTGTTAAACCGTCATTATCGCAATCTAAAGCATTCCATATTGTAGAAGTTGGTTCTGTTTGGCTTGCAAGGTTATACTCACATGGATTACTTGGGTCAGTTCCGTCAATAATTTCATTTACATTTATAGGGTTACCCATTTAAGTCGCAATACATCTTATTGATTTATAGGTAATTGGT
>CAYQTF010000108.1:6212-8869 GCA_964420345.1 uncultured Flavobacteriaceae bacterium | reverse complement strand
TATTTATTGAAATTTATTCCTTAATTTTGTATTCACAATAAAATACTTTTGGTATCATTATTGTAAAATCAAAAATAACAATTATAAATTAAAATTAAAAAGAAATGAAAAAAATTAAATTAGTATTAAATTTATTTATAGCAATAGTTGCGTTAAATATTCAGGCTCAAAATACTCCAAATTCAATTGCTAATACTGTTGTAAATAATAATGATGCGCCAATAATGACTTTTGAGAAAGATATTCATGATTGGGGAAAAATAAATGAAGGTGACATTGTAGAGGCAGATTTTAAATTCACAAACACAGGTAAATCACCTTTATTAATTACTAGAATAAAAGGTAGTTGTGGTTGTACAATACCAAGTAATTGGTCTAAAGAACCTATTATGCCAGGAGAATCAAGTTCTTTTCATGTGAAATTTAATTCTAAAAACAAACCTAATAAACAACTAAAAACGATTTCGATTACTTGTAATACTACAAAAGGTCGTGAAAGTGTAAAAATTAAGGCGTTTGTTGTACCAAATCTAGAATTTGCAAAATTAAGAGAAGAAAGAAAAAAAGCATACGCTAAGAAAAGATTAGAGAAAAACAAAATAGATCAGAAACTTGACGTTATTAAAAAGAAAGAAGTTAAACCTGATGTAATTATTAAGGAAAAAGAAATAAAAACAACACCTAAAAAATCATTAACGAAAGAAAAAAAACAAAGTGAAGAAAAAATAAAAAAAGCAAAAAAGAAGACAAAAAGTAAATTAAATAAGATAGGAAAAGATGCTAAAAGAGCAAAAAAGAAGACAAAAAAATTAGAAAAAGCATCTAAAAAATTATCAAAATTACAATCTAAAATAACTGCTAGAGAAAAAAGAATAAACAATAATGAGTTTAAAATCACTAAATTAAAACGTAAATTAAAGTTAAAAACGGGAAGAGGCACGTTATCACCTGTAAGTATTGTTAAAAAAGAAAATAAAATTAAAAGTGCTGAAAATAAACTTTTTAAAGAAAAACAAAAGCTGATTAAATTAAAAAGAAAATTATAAGTTGAATCTTGCAACTTAAAAAAGCACAACTTATATAATCGTCTAGAAGAAATTTTAGACGATTTTTTTTATGGAGTTAATTTACTTTTTCACCATTTAAAAAAGTGGTTAATACTTTTGCATTCGGAATTTCATTTTCATTTATAATCATAATGTTTTTATCCATAATAACAAAATCTGCAAATTTACCTTTTTCTATGCTTCCTTTTTCTTGTTCTTCAAAGTTCGAAAATGCTGCCCAAATGGTCATGCCTTTTAAAGTGTTTTCTCTAGATAGTGCATTCTCTTTCTGAAAACCATTTTCAGGATATTTTTTTAAATCTTTTCTAGCAACCGAAGCGTAAAATGTGTACATCGGGTTTACTTTTTCGACTGGAAAATCAGTTCCTAAAGCAATTTTCCCATATTCGTTTAACAACTGTTTGTATGCGTAGGAAGATTTCATTCTTTCATTACCAACTCGATTTTCTGCCCAATACATATCGGAAGTTGCATGTGTAGGTTGTACCGAAGGTAAAACATCTTTAAAATAATGAAACTCATTAGGGTCTATTATCTGCGCATGTTCTAATCGCCAACGTCGGTCTTTTAGATTTTTCACATATTTGGAATAAATTTTTAAAGTATTAGAAATACTCGAATCACCAATAGCATGTGTATTCATTTGAAAATCTGAATTAGCAATTCTTTTAGTACTTTCTTTAAAATCTACATAACTAGTTACTAAAGTGCCAAAATGATTGTGTTTGTCGGAATAAGATTTCTTTAGAGTTGCACCTCTAGATCCTAAAGCGCCATCTGCAATAACTTTAAATGAACGAACATTTAGTTTATCAGTTTTGGTAATTCCTTTTTTTAAATAATAGTCTAAATTCTTTTTGGAATTCATTATCATGGCATAAATACGTATTTTTAATTCACCTGTTTTATGTAAACTATCCATTAATTCAATAATTTCTCTTTCTAAACCAGCATCATCAACTGTAGTTAAACCAAGATCGAAACAAATTTTTTGAGCATCTAATAACGCATTGATTTTATCTTTTTTTGTTGGTTCAGGTATTTTTATTAAATCCATTGCATTGTCAATAAAAACACCTGTTAATTTATTGTTTTTAACAAGAATTTGTCCGCCAGATACTTTTGTATTTACGGTAATATCTGTCAAGTCTAACGCAGCTTGATTTACTAAAACAGCATGACCATCAACTCTTCTTACTGCAATTGGTGTAGTTGGAAAAAGTTTATCTAATTTTTCTTTTGTTGGATATTCTTTAATTTTCCAATCGTTTTGATCCCAACCACGACCAGTAATATAGGCAACATTTTTTTGTTTTTTAAAAGCAATTAATTTTTGAATTACTTCGTCAAAACTATTTGTACCAGATAAATCTACTTTTTGCTGTTGCAAACCCATTCCGTAAAAATGACAATGCGCATCTATTAAACCTGGTAAAATGGTTTTGCCTTTTACATCTATTATTTTATTCGAAGAAAATTTTGATTGAATTGTTTTATTTGTTCCAATTTCAAGGAATTTACCATCTTTTATAGCAAAACTTTCTACAATTTCGAAATTTGAATTTACAGTATAAACTTTAGCGTTTGTGA
>CAYQTF010000108.1:1529-6112 GCA_964420345.1 uncultured Flavobacteriaceae bacterium | reverse complement strand
AGTAAATTACTTTATATTTTTTCAAAATCAACAGCAACAACCTTAAATTCAGGTGTTAAAGTTTGCTGGTCGGCAACATCACCAGTAATAATATTTATAAACACTTCAGGTTGATGAAAAGTAGTTCTAACCACACCTGGTTTTACAGTATAGTTTAATTTCACATCAATATTTACAGAACCTCTATCTGAAAAAATACGAACAGAATCACCTTCCGAAATTCCTTTTTCTCCAGCATCTAATGGGTTTATTTCTAAATAATCTTTTGGTGAAAGAATTTGGTTATCTGTTCTTCTTGTCATTGTTCCTGCATTGTAATGTTCTAATTGTCTTGCAGTTGTTAAAATAAACGGATATTTTTCGCGATGTTCTATCAATTCTGGAGATTCTTCAAAAGCAAAAGCGTGAAATTTTCCTTTTCCTTTTTTAAACGCACCGTTTTTATGTAACATTTGCGTGTCTGTACCATCTTCTAAAATTGGCCATTGCAAACCGTTTTCGCCTAATCGGTCCCAAGTTAACCCTTTTAAAAACGGAATTACATCTGCAATTTCTTCAATAATTTTTGTTGCATCATAGACTTTACCAGTTGGTTGTTCGTAGCCTAATTTATACATCATGTCAATGATAATTTGTCCGTCGGGTTTTGAATTCCCGATAGGTTCTACTACTTTATTTACTTTTTGGACTCTTCTTTCTCCGTTTGTAAACGTTCCATTTTTCTCAAAATAGGAAGATGCAGGTAATACTACATCGGCCATTTCGGCAGTAGCGCTCATAAATAATTCTTGTACAACCAACAAATCTAATTGTTCGAAAGCACGACGAATATGATTAGAGTTTGGATCGGTCATTAATGTATCTTCACCCATAATCCAAAGTGCTTTAAAATCGCCTTCGATAGTTGCATTAATCATTTCAGGGATTTTCAAACCTTCTTCTGTTGGCATTTTTACACCATATTTATCGGTAAAATATTGCTGTACTTCTGTGCTATTCACATCCATATAACCTGCAGTTTGGTGTGGTTGAACTCCCATATCTGCTGCGCCTTGTACGTTATTTTGACCACGTAACGGATTTAATCCAACACCATTTCTACCAATATTACCAGTCATCATAGCAATGTTAGAAAGTAACATAACGGTTTTACTTCCTTGAAAATGTTCTGTAACTCCTAAACCGTGAAACTCCATCGCATTATTTGCACTTGCGTAGGCAATGGCTGCTTTTTTTACTAATTCTTTAGAAACCGTTGTTAATTCTTCTAAAGCGTCTATATCTAAAGTGAGAATGTGTTTTTCAAAATCTTTATAATATTCCGTATATTTTGAAATAAACTCAGGATTTACTAATTTTTCTTTTATAATATAATAGGCAAACATATTTAAAATTGCCACATTAGTTCCAGGTCGTAATTGTAAATGATAGGTTGCTAAATCTGCCAATTTTGTTCGTACAGGATCAACTACAATACTTGTAATTCCTCGCATAAAAAGTTGCTTAATTTTTGCTCCAGTAACAGGATGTGCTTCTGTTGGATTTGCGCCAAATAAGAAAATAGCATCGGTATGCTCTAAATCATTAACCGAATTAGTTGCTGCACCTGTACCAAACGCTTGTTGCATTCCGAAAGCAGTAGGAGCGTGGCAAACCCTTGCGCAACCATCAATATTATTAGTTCCGATTGCAGCACGAATCATTTTTTGCATTAAATAATTTTCTTCGTTTGTTGCTCTCGATGATGAAATTCCACCAATAGCGTTTGCACCATATTTTGCTTTGGTTTCAATTAATTTTTCGGCAATAAAATCATAGGCTTCATCCCAAGAAACTTCTTCAAATTTTCCGTTTTTCTTAATTAAAGGTTCTCTTAAACGATCTGGATGATTGTAAAATTGAAACGCAAATCGTCCTTTTAAACAAGTATGGCCTTGATTTACTTCCGCAGTTTCTGGTGCTTGAATTCCTTTAATTTCACCATTTATTTTGGAAACTTCTAATTGACAACCAACACCACAATAAGTACAAGTTGTTCTTATAACTTCATCTGCTATTAAGGTTTTGGTTTCAAACTTATCGGTTAATGCCTCTGTAGGACAGGTTTGTACACATGCACCACAAGAAACACAGGCAGATAAATCGAAATTGGTATCAAAACCTTTTATAATATTGGTGGCGAATCCTCTTCCTGTCATGTTTAAAACTAATTCTCCTTGAATTTCTTCACATGCTCTAACACATCTAAAGCAAGAAATACATTGCGATAAATCGGATTTTATATACGGATGAGAATCGTCTTTTTCTAAAGCTTCATGTGTTTCTCCTTTTGGGTAACGAATATTTGGTATGCCAATTTCGGCAATAGTTTTCTGAAATGGTGTTGCTTTTTTACCATCTTGAGGAAATATTTTTTCTGAAGGATAATCTGTTAGAACTAATTCCACTATATTTTTACGAAGTCTTTTTATTTTAGACGTTTGCGGATAGATATATAGGTTTTCGGCAACTGGTGTATGACATGAAGCTACAACTCTTGTATCACCATCTTTTTCTCTCGCAATTTCAACCGAACAGACACGACAAGATCCAAAATTTTCTAATCGATTATCTTGACACATTGTAGGTATATCTTCCGATTCTATTCTTCGAACGAAATCTAAAATAGTTTCCTCTTTACGGAAGGTTTGTTGTTTGTTGTTTATGTATGCAATCATAATTGTTGTTTTAACCGCAAAGAGCGCAAAGATTTACGCTAAGATCGCTAAGTTTATATTTTCTTTTAAATTATTAATCAAAATTAGATACAATTTTCTTTGCGAACCTTGCGATAACTTTGCGAACCTTGCGGTTAAGAAAAATAATTACTTAATTCCTCATCAAAATATTGCAAAGCATTCTTAATAGGCAAAGGAACACCACCACCAAGCGCACAAAGTGAACCAATTTCTAAGGTTTCTAATAAATCATCAAATAACTGTCTATCTATTTTATAGTCTGAATTTCCTGCTTTTTGTACCATTTCAAAACCTCTAAATGAACCAATTCTACACGGATAACATTTTCCGCAACTTTCATCGGCAGTAAATTTTAATAGATGTTCTAAGTATTTTAACATCGAAAAATCTTCAGGAATAGATACAAAACTTGCGTGCCCTAAAAGAAATCCGTTATTATTAAAAGATTCGAAATCTAAAGTTAAATCGTTTAGTTTTTCTATTGGTACAATACCACCTAAAGGTCCACCAATCTGAATTGCTTTAACATTAGACTTAAATCCTTTTCCGTAATCGGAAATAATTTTAGAAACAGGAGTTCCCATTTCGATTTCATACATTCCAGGTTGATTAAAGAAACTATCTAACGAAACTAATTTTGTACCTGTAGATTGTTTTGTACCAATATTTGCGTAGGCATTTCCGCTATTTTTGAGAATCCAATGAATATTTGCAAAGGTTTCTACATTGCTTAAAACGGTTGGTTTGCCATATAAACCATATTGTGCAGGATATGGCGGACGAACACGAACTTCTGGTCGCAATCCTTCAATAGAACTTAATAAAGCGGTTTCTTCACCACAAATATACGAACCTTGTCCACGAATAACTTTCCAAGTGAAATTTGGTGTTAAGTTGTTTTTATTTAGGTATTCAATACTTTCGTTAATGATTTTTATGGAATTGGGATATTCACCACGAACATATAAAACTCCAGCATTTGCACCAACTGTTAAACCAGAAAGATACATTCCGAATAATACTTTGTAAGGTTGTTTTTCTAGCAAATACATATCTGAAAATGCTCCAGGATCACCTTCATCTGCATTACAAACGATATATTTTTGTTTGTTTTCTTCTTTAAATACGGCATCTAATTTAAACCAAAAAGGAAATCCTGCGCCGCCACGACCTCGTAAATTCGACGATTTTAATTCTTGAATAATTAAATTTGTATTCTCTTTGATTTCTTCCGCAAAAGCGAAAAAAGTATTAATAGCACCAATATCACCAATTAAAATAGGTGTTGTATTAGCGGCTACTTTATAAGTATTGTTACTTTCTATTTCATTTTTAATAATATTGTTGATATCATCCGAATTTGTTGCGGTGTACGTTTTATCATTCCACATAAAGGCAGAGTTACTGTGACAATGACCAATACATGCGGCGTGACCAATCTCCGAAATATCGAAATGTTCTTTTAAATTTTCGATGACATTTTCTTGTGTATTTGCACACATACAAGCGGTGCCATTACAGACAAAAACCTTGTGGTTTCGGTTTTCTTCGCGAGTAAAATCGTAAAAAGATGCAGTTCCTGCAACGGTTGCTTCGCCAACTTGAAAATTAAGTGCCGTTTTTTTTAATGCTTCATTCGGGTTTGCTGTTTTGGTGTTTTTTGAAATTTCTTCGAATAAATTTTCATTAATTCCTTTTCTTGCCGAAAGCGATCGCGTGCTTTTATTTGCCATTTGGTAATATTTGTTACAAATATAAATTTTTATATTTAAAATTGAGTGTTATTTTTGTTTGATTAATGGAATATTGATGATATGTAATGGAACACTGATGACACGGATTTCA
>CAYQTF010000108.1:0-1429 GCA_964420345.1 uncultured Flavobacteriaceae bacterium | reverse complement strand
ATTAAAGGTGTTGGAAAATGGACAATACAAATGATATTAATGTTTCCGATGGATCGACCAGATGTTTTCCCTGTAGATGATTTAGGAATCCAAAATAATATGAAAGCAATTTACGGGTTAACTTCCGAGAAGAAAATCTTAAAAGAAGAAATGACAAATATTGCCGAAAGTTGGTCGCCTTTTAGAACTTTGGGTTGTAAGTATGTTTGGGGTTTTAAGTAAAATATAGTTGATTAATGTTTTAAGAGTTAGAACACTTTATTATTAAAAGACATTAATTTTACTTTTATTTTATACTATTTTAGTCTAACTTTACAACTTAGTATAATTTAAGAAATGAAGAAATACATTATAATTTTAGTTTTAATTGCATTTTCTTGCAAAGGACAATCCGATAAAAACAATCAGACTGAAAAACCAAAAACTGAAATTATAAAAACTTCAGAATTTGAATTAATCAAAACCGAAAACCAAAAAGGTTTATTGATTTTATTTCCCTGTTTTCCTTGTGATGCCAAAAACACATTATCCGAATTTAAAATTGAAGAAATTAGTGTGAAAAACGGTTTTTCAGTTTTAGCAATGAACTTTAATCAACATTTATATCTAAATCAAAAAGAAAAACAAGAATTAGCGAAACAATTAACAAAGATTGTTCGAGAACAAAATTTATCCGAAAAGAATATATTCATTGGCGGATTTTCGAGCGGTGGAAATGTAAGTTTATTAATTAGTGATTACCTTATAAAGAATGAAAGTCTAATTCAACCAAAAGGTGTTTTTATAGTAGATTCGCCAATTGACTTTTTAGGACTTTACAAAACAAGCGAAAAGAATTTGAAACGGAATTTTTCAGAAATATCAGTTCAAGAATCGACTTGGATTAAGAATATGTTTGATAAAGAATTTGGAAATCCAGCAAATGGAATTACCAATTATGAACAAAATTCACCTTATACATTTGAAACCCAAAATATTGATAACTTAAAAGGTTTGGAAAAATTAAAAATCAGACTTTATACAGAACCTGATATAAAATGGTGGAATAAAAATAGAGAAAACGATTTTGAGGATTTAAACGCTTTTTATATTCAAAACTTATCAAAAAAATTAAAAAACGAGTTTGAAAAAAACAGTGTTGAACTGATAAATACAGAAAACAGAGGTTATCGAGCAAATGGAGAAAGACATCCACATTCTTGGTCGATAGTAAACGAAAAAGATTTAATAAATTGGATGTTGAAATAAAAACTATGCACAATAAATAGGGCTATGAGCGGTCTGAAAGACCCAGCGATTAGTCTCCCGCACATACGAGATTGAACTACATCCGATGTTTTTTTCTTCCTATGAGAATTGCGACCTTTTTTTGCAGATATTTAAAAATACCGCAATTAGATTGTATGTTAATTTGGAATTTTTGTTACTG
>CAYQTF010000107.1:0-8892 GCA_964420345.1 uncultured Flavobacteriaceae bacterium | reverse complement strand
TTAATCAATCATCAAATCTTCAATATTATTCAAATTTTGTTTTCTATTATGGTAATATTTAAAATTAGTTACATCATCAAAAATTTCAATAACCTGTTTTCTTTGTAATTTAGTTGGTTTTTCAGAGATAACACTTCCGTAAGAAGACCAAGGATATTCTATCATGCTATCTGCAAAACCATGATGAACAGGATTATTATGTATGTAATAAATAAGGTTTTGAAAGTATTTGTCGGAAGTAACTAACTTTCTTTTAAAAGTTTTTTCAAATAAACTGCCTGAACGATTATGTCTTTTATTAATTGCCTGTGTATACGCATTAAATAAATTAGAAAATTGTTGCGTTGCATCTTTTCGCTTTGGTTTTTCTACAGTAGAATACTCAAGTTCATTAATATTAACTTCTTCGGTATTTTTTATATAAACTAAAAAATGAAAATGGTTTTTCAACAAAACCCAAGCAAATGTTTCAGTTACAGGTTCAATATATTTTTCATATAATCTTAAAAAATGATAATAATTCTCTTTTTCGTAAAAAATATCATCGCCATTATTACCACGATTGTATATGTGGTAATACTTTCCTTCTTCCAATAATATTTTTTTCATACTTTGCCTTTTCAACCCTTCAAGGGTTTTAAACCCTTGAAGGGTTATTAATTATTAAAAATTAACTAACTTTGCACCCACAAATTTACTCGAATATTTTAAATAAATAATATAAAATGGCAACAGGATTTTACAAAGTACCAACACCAATAAACGAACCAGTAAAAGAATACAAACCTAATAGTCCTGAAAGAATCGAACTTTTAGCAGAATACAAAAAAATGTATGCTGAAAAAGCAGATATTCCTTTATATATTGGCAGCGAAGAAATTAGAACAGGCAATACAAGAGATATAAATCCGCCACACGATATTAAACACAATGTTGGTAAATATCATACTGCCGATAAAAAACATATAGAACTTGCAATTGATACTGCTTTAGAAGCAAGAAAAAAATGGTCAAAAATGCCATGGGAATCTCGTGCAGCAATTTTCTTAAAAGCAGCCGATTTATTAGCAGGTCCATACCGAGCAAAAATGAATGCGGCAACGATGATTGCACAATCTAAAAATGTCATGCAAGCAGAAATTGATGCTGCTTGTGAATTAATAGATTTCTTTAAATTTAATGTGCAATTTATGACCGAAATTTATCAAAACCAACCTATTTCATCACCAGGGATTTGGAACAGAATGCAATACAGACCTTTAGAAGGTTTTATTTATGCAATTACACCATTTAACTTTACATCAATTTGTGCAAATTTATCTGCAGCACCAGTTATGATGGGTAATGTTACGGTTTGGAAACCAGCAAGAACACAAGTATATTCTGCAAAAATTATAATGGATCTTTTCAAAGAAGCAGGTTTGCCAGATGGCGTTATAAATATGGTGACAGGAGATTCTGCAATGATTACCGAAACTATTTTAAATCATAAAGATTTTGCAGGAATCCATTTTACAGGTTCTACAGGAGTTTTTAATAGTTTTTGGGATGATATTGGCACTAATGTAAGAAAAGGAATCTACAAATCGTATCCAAGAATTGTTGGTGAAACTGGTGGGAAAGATTTTATTTGGATGCATCCATCTGCTAATGCAGAGCAAGTTGCAACAGCAATGTCTCGTGGTGCTTTTGAGTATCAAGGTCAAAAATGTTCGGCTGCTTCTAGAGCGTATATTCCAAAATCTAAATGGAATGCTGTTAAAAAACACGTAGAAGCAGAAATGAAATCCATGAAAATGGGAAGTCCAGAAGATACATCAAACTTTATAAATGCAGTAATTGACAATAGAGCATTCGATAAATTAGCAAATTTTATTGATGATGCAAAACGTGATCCTGATGCGGAAGTTATTATTGGTGGAAATTACGATAAATCGGAAGGTTATTTTATAGAACCAACTATTATTTTAGCAGATAAACCAGATTACAAAACAATGTGTACCGAATTATTCGGCCCAATTTTAACGGTTTATGTTTACGAAGATAAAGATTGGAAAGATATTTTAGCAACTTTAGATAAAACTTCGCCTTACGCATTAACAGGTGCGATTTTTAGCGCAGATAGATATGTAATTGATTATGCTACAGATGCATTAGAAAACTGTGCAGGAAATTTTTATATTAATGACAAGCCAACAGGAGCAGTAGTTGGTCAACAACCATTTGGTGGCGCAAGAGGTTCAGGTACAAATGACAAAGCAGGTTCGGTTTGGAATTTATTGCGTTGGACTTCTAACAGAACAATTAAAGAAACTTTTGTTGCACCAACGGATTATAAATACCCGTTTTTAGAGCAATAAAATTGTTTTCAAACAAGAAACAAAAAAGTGGCTTTGATTTTTTATCAAATTCACTTTTTTGTTTTACGCAACCTTTTTAAATTTTACAAGTCTAATTAATAAACAACCAACATTATGAAATTTATATCTTTTTTTTATATCCTTTTTTTAATTGCACTAACATCTTGTACTTCAGATGATATTTCCATCGAAATACAAAATAAAGTAAATTTACAATTCTTAGAAATTGGTCAAGAAACTAAATTTTTACGTTATAATTCGACATGTGAAAACATCACAAGTAATCTAGAATTTTCTGGTGATACTTTAGTTTGGAAAGTAATTAGTAAATCTGAAAACACCTATAAAAGTAAAGAATATTTCACTTCTGGTTCTCCTAATTTTGCAAATTTAGATACCGTGAATTTAGATATTATTTTCAAAAGAGATTATGTGCTAATTCCTAATAGAATTATTTCTAATTTGTTTTTCTTTTATGGTAATGACACTATTTTCACAAATCCAATTCCAACAATAGATTTAAGCCAACTAGATTGTAGTTTTATAGATAATGAAAATGTAGTTTTTACAGGCGATGCAATTGCAAATGTAAATCAAGCAAATTTTGGTGATACGCTACTAGAAAATCAAACTTTAGTTAGTTGTGTTCCTATATTTTTTGATATGAATGCTTATATATTATACAAAAATGGTGAAATTTCTTCCATTCATTTTAATGAAAGCGGTTTTGGAGGAATCTTTGCTACTGGTTGGCAAGTTTTAGAGGAATAATTTCGAAAAAATACGTTTTTTGATTTTAAATTATTTTACTATTAATGTAATTATTTTGAGACTTTGTAAATACTTTATTCTAAAAAAAGACAGACTAGTCTATTTTAGATAATTATTCTATATTTGCAATATGAAATCCCTCAAAATTAGAAAAAGAATCATAGAAATCGCTACAGATTTATTTTACCAAAATGGTTATAATAGAACTGGAATTAATGAAGTAATAGAAAAGTCGAATATTGCAAAAGCAACTTTATATAATCATTTTAATTCCAAAGAAGATTTATGTATTGCATATTTAAAAAATTATAATGCTATTTTTTTATTGGAAATTCAAAATTATATACAAGAAGATTCTGTAGAAGAAAATGAAATTTTAAAACTATTTAATTTTATAGATTTCTATTTTGAATCGGATGAATTTAATGGTTCTGCAAATATGAATTTGGTGTCCGAATTACCAAAAGACAATATTAAAATTAGGGAAGAAATCAAGTTTCAACAGAAAGAAGTATTTAAAGTAATTCAAAAAGCAGTAAACGATACTTATATTTCGAATACCGAAAGAGAAAATAAATACTTATCAGAACAAGTCTATTTGCTATTTAATATTGCTTTAGTTGAAAGTCATTTACAGCAAGATAAAAATGCTATTGCGGTTGCTAAAAAAATGTGTGTAGGTCTTTTAAAAAACATTTAGATTAATTCTTTTTTAGTTCCTGTATTCGTTTTAAAAAGCAAAAAACAAATAATAAAAAACAAACCGTAACCAATGGTAATTCCCCATGCTTTAGGATGCTGTGTTGGTTGTAAAATGGGTTCGAAAACAGATTTTACTAAAGACATTGGGTTTTGAATAATATCCCAAGAATTAAAACGCAAATATCTACCTAACCAAATTCCGAAACCACTTAAAATTATGGCTAAATAAATTATAATTGATGCTGTATTTTTTGAAAATTGCACTTTTATAACAGTAAACATATCATTTAATGAAATAAAAAACAACAACATTCCGTTAACGGAAAACACAATTAGCAATAACAAATCAAACCAAATTGGCATTGCAGTTCCTTTTTGCAAATGAAACAAATCGGTTATAATATATGGCGCATTTGGCAGAAATAATAGCCAAAGAGGAAACAATACTATCAGTTTTAATTTACTACTTTTCAATTTTAAATAATTGGTGATTAAAAACGGAATTATAGCCAAAAACAAATTCCAAACTAAGAATATATAAAAACCTGATTTTGTGTAAAAAACTCTAAATATTATTAACGCAATTGCATATAAACTTAGGGTGATTAGTGCTTTATTTTTCATATTGTTTCTTTTAAGGTTTCATTTTCAAACAACCAAACCCAACTCAGCATTGCGGTTAAAAAAGCAGTTAAATAAATTTCCGAAATTTGTTTTCCAAAATTAGATTTGCTCCACAAAAAAACACAACTTGTAAAAAATAACAGCGCATAATATGGAAAATATCTTTTAAAGAAATCTTCTTTACTTTTAGAAGCAACAATCTGATAAATAGGTAAAATAGTAACAACAATCATCATAAACGAAATAATAAATGTGATAATAAAAGCTATAAACCAAAACGGTAATACTTCAAAACCTTTTTCAAATGCTAATAGTAGTATTAAAAATGTACTCGAAAATAAAGCGCATTTTAAACTAGTTTTTACAATTTTTAATTCGTTCATATTAGTTATTTTGAAAGTTTTGATACACTTTTTCTTGCCAAGAATTATTTTTTAAACCTTCGGAATACACATTATATCTAAAGTCTATTTTTTCTTTTTCATCAACACTTAAATTATTATTATCTGAATATTCTTTTAATAGAAAAGCATTTTTATTCGACAATTTTAATAAATAATTGATGCTTTTATGATTATTAGATAAATTGTGTTTTGTGATAAAAATATCCCAATTTACAGTTGTTGCTAAGATTAAAACTATAAAGGCAACTTGTATATTTTTACGGAATAAAAACAAAATGTTTTTAATAGAACTTATTTTTATAAAAGTAAAAATTAAACCTATAATTACTAGGAAAAGATACACATAAACGCCAATTCTTTTATAGGTAATACCATAGTTTGTAATGTAACTGAAATTTTTATATGCAGTTATAAAGGCAATAACAATGTTTAGTGAAATCCAAGTAAAAGTGGTGTTTTTAAGTAACTTGTTTTTATCGAAAAAATTTAAGTTTCCTCTAAAAAAGTAAACAATAATACTCATTGCTAAAATTATCGAAACAATTAAAGCATTCACACTTTGATGTAATTGTAATTTTAATTCGACTGGTGAAACGTTGTAAGATTGTTGCTTTAGATATATAAAATCGGTTATTATTAAAAATAGCAACAACACATTTAGTGAAATCATTAACACAACACCAAGTTGATTTTCTTGTTTGTTTTTTTCTTCAGATTCTTGTTTCAAATCTTCTTTTCTTAGGATATTATCGGTTTGTAAATCGGTTTTTGTAGTTGGTTCTATAGTAATTGGTTGCGATATATTATAGAATAAATAATAACCTAAACCAGTAAATAATAACCAAGATGCATTAATAAATCCAAAATCTATTTTGGCAATTATATCGTTAAAAATAGGATTTATATTACGATATAACAACACAAAAACAGTCACAATTACTAACGGAATACCAATAATTTTAAACCAATAAGCATAATTTATTTTTTGTTTTTCTGTTGTAGATTCACTATTTTTATCTCGCTCAAAATACCTAGAAAACACAGCAACAATGGTTGTGTAAAGTCCGTTTAAAAATTTAACATAAGTGGATGAATTTGTATTAGAAACTGTACCTACCAAAACTATAAAACTAATTATTGTAGCGATTAACGAAACTAACGAATGATGTATAAAAACAAATACTGAGGTGAAAATTAAGATGCTTGCTTTTAAAATTGTTTCTTTTTCTTTAAATTTTTTAGGGTTAAAAATCAATAGAATTGCAATTGCTGTAATGGATAGTAAAACTACATTTAAACCCATATATTGTTGGTAAAATAAAAGGCTAAAAATTAGCGATGCTAAAAATAATAAGGCGTTTTTCATGGTATATAAAATTAAAAGTGATTTATAAAATTGTTGTAACAATAAAATAATAAATAGTTGCAATAGGGATATTTATAAGCATTACTAAAATTGTTTTCAAATATTTATTTTTATTTTTCGGATTGTTAAAAGCCAATATTAAGAATATTATAAGGGCAATTAAGTTGATTATTGTGGCGATTATTAAATAATAAAAACCTAAAACAGCGATAGTTAAATCTCTTGAAATTATATAAGATAAAAGAAATATTGTGCCGATTAAGAAAGAAGTTGTAGTTACTATTCTACCTATTTTGTCTGTATTTTTAAAAAGTAATTGCATGGGTTTTGTTTAAAGTTTTGCTATTATTATATAATTTGAATATTTGGTTTTCTGAAAAAATTACGGATTGAAGATCTTTTAAATTCACTTTTAATAATTTTTTAAAATCTAAATCATAAAATCGATTTGCTTGCTTACCAATTCTATAAGATTTTATGTAAAACGAAAAGTTTTCAGGAATAAATAATGTGCCAACAATAATTATTAGGAAAAGATTTATAGTGCGTTTTCCGTTTCCGAAACATAAATATTGTAGTGCTATTTCATCAATTGTATTTGCTTGATAATTGGTTAATACGTGATAACAATCGTGATGTTCAGATTTCGGAATTACATCTAAATTATTGCGGTTTAAAAATAAATACATTTCTCTACCTAAAGTATTGTTAGAATAACAAACTAAATCTTCTTTGGCAAGATTCCAAATTGGTTTGTTTTTCTTGAAATTTCTTGCGTAAAAACTAATAGATTTATTAAAAATCCATTGGATGATTGTGATTCTTATATTTTTAAATTTCTTCATTTTAGTTTTCTAATTCAAATATATTCTGTACTTAAATACTTCTTCTCTTCTATTTAGTATTCGTTATTCTTTATTTAGTATTCGTTATTCTTTATTTAGTATTCGTTTGATTTTAAAAGTACTTTGATTTTCAAAGTAATAATATAAAAAAAATCACTTCTGTTGTGAAATCAATTTTTCAAGTGCACTTATGTGTTTTTTGAATTCTAATTCACCAAGTTTAGTAATGCTATATTTTGTATTGGTTTTTTTACCTATAAATGACTTCTTAATTAAAATATATTCTAGTTTTTCTAATGCTTTTATATGACTTGCGAGATTGCCATCGGTAACATCTAACAACTCTTTGAGCGTGTTAAAATCAACATTTTCATTAACCATAAGCGCAGACATTATACCAAGTCTAACTCGATTATTAAATGTCTTGTTTATGTTTTTTATGATGCTCATTTTGATTCTATTTTACCGTTGATTTCGCTGATTGTCGCAGGATTGTATGTTTTAATCTGTGTCAATCCCTGTTTCTTTTAATTGGTGTGAATTTGTTTTTTTACCATATAAGTAATATAAGATCATTTAAGTTTACTCTTTTAAATCTGTGCCAATCTGTGAAATCTGTGTCAAAATAATTCGTGCAAATTAGTGTAATTCGTGGCTATTCTCGTTCCAACATAAAATACATAATACTACCATAAATAATATGAAAAACTCCAAAACCTAAAGCCCAAAAACACAAACCATAACCAATATAATTCATAGCGATTAATCCTAAAATTATTTCAGCAATACCTAAATATTTCACATTACCAATAGTGTATTTGCTAGCACTAAATAATGCCAAACCGTAAAAAATTAAAGTTATAGGTGCTACATATAGAAAATGCCCTTGAGTTAAAATTATTAAGCCGAAAATTCCACCAGTAACTAACGGAATCATAAAATTAAATAATAACCTTTTTGTTGTGTTATCCCAAATTTGTATTTTTTGTTTTTTTGCTTTCCTTCTAGTTAATATATAACCTGTAATTATTGATAATAAAGCAACAGTAATTGCAATTGCAATTATTTTATATTCAATATTTGTTCCACTTAAAGTATAAGAGTATCTAGAATATCCTTCTTGTAATAAAAGAATTTGTGCAAAATAAGCACCAATCAAAGCATAAATACCTGCCAAAACTCCAGATAAACCACTCAAGCTTAAAAAGCGTGAAGATTTATTCATTATGTTTTTAATCTCACTAATGTCTTGTAAATAATCTTTTTCGCTCATAATTAAAAGTACTTTGAAATGCAAAGTTACAATTTATTTTTGATTGTGCAACTTTTTTATTATTTTTATAGTGTCAAAACAAATGAACCCAGCAGAAAACTACATACTAAACCAAAAAGAACCTTTACAATCTATTTTGTTATTTGTACGGCAAATCATTTTGGAAACTTTGCCAAATGCAGAAGAAAAATACAAATGGAAACTACCATTTTACTATGCCAACGGAAAAGGCATCTGTTATTTAAACATTTTAAAAAACACCAATTACGTAGATTTAGGTTTTATTCAAGGTTTTAAATTAGCTAACAAACAAGATGTTTTAAAAGCAACGAGAAATAGAAAAATGGTGAAATCTATTGAATACTATTCTTTAGAAAATATTGATGTTAAAGTCTTAAAGGAAATACTATTGGAAGCAGTGAGTTTAAACTCATGATTTACTATAAAATAGGAACACGGATAATACTATTACGAAAATATCCAAATCACAACCTTAATTAGTGAAAATTAGTGCAATTCGTGTCTAACAAAACATCCATAAAATCTC
>CAYQTF010000106.1:0-8894 GCA_964420345.1 uncultured Flavobacteriaceae bacterium | reverse complement strand
TTCGTATTCTATGACTTCGGGAGTAGTAGAGAACCAAATATTTTACTATAAAAGTTATTTTTCGAAAAATTTAAGTTATAATTTTTTCGTATTTTGCAGAATTAAATTTAAGGGAAAATGAAAAAAATATTATTTATATTGTTGTTAAGTATAGTCTTATTATCGACAGCACAAAACAAAAAAAACATTTTAGAAAAATTAGATAAATCAGATATGAAAACAAGTGTTTTATGTCAGGAATCACCTTTCTATAATTTAGATGATTTTAATACAAAAAGCAATCATTTATATGATTTTTACCAAGTTTATAAAAATATTCAACAAGGTGATTTATTAAATCGTTTTAGTAATCTAGAAAGTTTAAAGGAAAAATCGAAAAATAGTTTCAAAACGAATATTATTCCTTTGGTAATTTTACATTCAGATTATGAAACTATTAAAAACGAAGCATTTAAAAACGGAAATGTGTCACATGACAACGAAGGTTTTCTAATTAGAACAAAAACGAATGAACCAGTTTTTAATCAAAAAAGAATTACTATTTCTAGTACACTTAGAAAAACTAAAAAAGGTTTACAAACCACATTTAGATTAGATGCCAATTCTATTTTTAATACCACAAACAACAATTTAAAATCTGTGCAAATTGATTTTAATGATGGTAATGGATTTCAACAAATCTCTTTAAATAAAAACATTAAAATTAACTACACAACTCCCGGAAAAAAGGAATTAATTTTTAAACTTTTGTTCGAAAATCAAGAATTAATTCAAACAAAATCTAATATCGATATTCGATATTCCAACCAAGATTTAAATACATTGTTTAATAGAACTCCAACAAATTTTACAGCAACTATTTTAGCAGATTTATCGGTTTATGGCCAAGTATCATACCCGAGTGAAGGCGAATTTGAAATCTTTTTAAGTACAGAACCAAATGCAACTTTCGACAAACCATTAATTATTGTTGATGGTTTTGATCCAAATGATGGCAGACCAATTACAGGTTTTTTTGACGCTGGAAATAATACTTTCGTGGAAGGAATTTATGAATTATTCAACTTTACAAATGCTTCAAATACTACAGAAAATTTAGCAGATTTAATTAGAGCAGAAGGTTTTGACGTTGTTATTTTAAACTTTCCTGTTTATCTAAGAGCAGCAGATAATAAAATAATTGATGGTGGCGTAGATTATATAGAAAAAAACGCAATGCTTTTAGTAGAATTAATAAATCAAATAAATGCACAAAAAATAGGTTCGGAACAAAACGTAATTATTGGCCCAAGTATGGGCGGACTTATTTCAAGATACGCATTAAATTATATGGAAAACCAATCTTTAAACCATGATACTCGTTTATGGATTTCTTTCGATTCTCCTCATTTAGGGGCAAATGTACCAATCGGATTTCAACATCAGTTTAACTATTTAGCATATGGTTTAAATGATTTTTGGTTTATTGGCAATCAAAATGTAGAAGAATTACAACCAATTGTAAATGGTATGTTAAAATCTCCTGCGGCAAGACAAATGCTTACGGATCAATTAGAGGCACATATTACTAATAGTGATGCTGTTACTTTTAATTCATCTATTGTTTTACCAACGCCACATCCGTATAAAAATATATTTTATAATAGATTACAAAGTTTAACAACTTCTGGTTATCCTGAAAATTTGCGAAAAATTGCCATAATTAATGGTAGCGGCGCAGGAAATCCGTACCAAGATAAAAACGGAAATAATATTTTACCTGGCAGAGAAGTTCTTAACGTAGATATTGATGTAACCACAGGCACAGATGCAGAATTAAAAGCAAACTTCACTAGTTATGCCAATGCGCAAATTGAAGTAAGTGATGTTTATATAGATTTTGCGTGGTACATACCTGCTTTTGACGTTTATAGTGATGCAGATTCAAAAGCCTTTTCTTTTTCTCATGGTATTGATGCTGCTTCTGGTGGATTATTTAATATTACCGAAACAACTGCGTCGGTTGGCACAACTGGTATTGCTGGAGAATTTGTAACTGCACTTCAAACCGATTACTTTAATTTTATTCCTGCAGTTAGTGCTTTGGGAATTGAATTTAATAACAATCAAAACAATTGGTTTTATGTACCAAATAATGATGTAAATTTAACAAACAGAACCCCTTTTGACGCATGGTATTATCCTACACAAAATGAAGAACATGTTACATTAACACAACAAAATGTAGATTTTGCTTGGAACGAAATTTTATACTCTAGTCCGTTTTGTTCTAACGGTTTAACCGTTTGGAATGGTACTAACTGGTCAAACGGAAACCCAAATATCAATAAAGTTGCCATTTTAAACGGAAATTATGATACTCAAAACAACGGTAATATTGATGCCTGTAATTGTATAATAATACCTAATAAAACATTAAATATTAGAGCAAGCAATTATGTAAATTTACACAAGCATTTAATTAATAATGGTTCTGTTATTATAGACAATCAAGGTTCATTTGTTCAAGAAGAAAGTGACGCAACTATCTTAGGTTTAGGAACGTACAAAACAAATATTAATACAACTCCTTTGCAAGAGTCTAACAGATTTACCTATTTTTCATCGCCAACAGAATCAGAAACTTTAAATGCTTTTAGTTCTTGGGCGAATACAAATACCATGTTTCAATTTAATAATACTACCCAATATTGGGAGTTCGTAACAACAGCAGAAAACATGTCAAAAGGTAAAGGTTTTGCAATAAAAGGAGCGACCAGTCAGACGTATCCTTTTGTAGCAGCAACCGAATTTAATGGTGTTTTTAATAATGGCGTTATTACTCAAAACCTACTTTACAATGTTGGTCAACAGGAAAATAATGCAGTTAGCGATGATAGTAATTTTTTCGGAAACCCGTATCCGTCAGCGATAGACGCACAAGAATTACTAGTATTAAACCCAAATGCCAACGCATTTTATTTTTGGACACATGCTTCTGGAATAACTAACGGCAGTTATGGTGACGATTATATTGTTTGGAATGCAAGTGGTAGTACTAACGGAAAATCAAGATATATAGCTAGTGGTCAAGGATTTTTTGTGGAAGCAAACGCAAGTGGTACTTTTACGTTTAATAATTCGGTTAGAGTAAAGGATAATAACAATGATTTTAAAAATTCGGAAGAAATAATACCTAGCGACAAAATTTGGTTGAATTTAACTAATAATGAAAATACAAGTCATTTATTAATTGCCTTTTCTGAAAATGGTACAGCTAATTTTGATGTTCAATACGATGCTCATAAAAACAGTATTAATTCTGCTGCAGTTTCTTTTTATTCACTAGATCAAAATTTAGAACCTTTTGCTATTCAAACAAGAGAAATTTTATCGAATGAACAAATCATTCCTTTAGGGTTTAATGTCTTAGATACTGAAAACTTTCAATTTGAAATTAATATAGATTCTTTAGAAGAGTTAAATGATGTAGAAATTTTATTAAAAGATAATTACCTTAATATTATACACGATTTAAATATTTCAAATTATTTATTTACAGTTAATGAAATTGGGCAATACAACGATCGTTTTGAAATACTGTTTAATAAAGATATATTGGCAATTAATGATCAGATTTCTAGTAATCAGTTACTGATTTTTAGTGACCAAAATAACTCCTTAATTGTAAAAGAATTAAACGGATTAGAAATTAAAAACATTCATATTTATAATGTAATTGGTAAAGAATTATTTTCAAAAACTATAAATGATTCACAAACAAATATCTTGCTAAATAATGTGATGAAAGGTTCTGTTTTATTTGTGCAAACTAGATTAGAAAATGGGCAGTTAATTTTATCTAAAATTGTTTTTTAAATATTGTTAAATCAATTCTAATTTAGTTAAAAAAATATTATTTCTGATTTTTAATATTTTTACCCTATTTTTATGCTTTAATTTTTAGGGAATAATCTAAATGAATTGTTCCTTTACTATAAATAATTTATAATGAAAAAACTACTACCATTTTTATTACTAAGTGTATTGATAAATATAAATGCACAAACACTAATTACGGCAACGATTCCTTATCAAGGTTATGAAGAAACACAAAGTTCTTTAGGTCAAGCCGAATTTCAGATATTTATAGATAATACAGATGGTGTTTTAGACAAACCTGTTTTTTTAATTGATGGTTTTGATCCTGGAGACACTAGAAGTATTGCACAGATGTATAACTTATTAGGATTTAATGGTCAGAATTTTGGAGATGTTTTAAGAAATGAAGGATTTGACTTAGTTTTATTAAATTTCCCAACATATATTAATGAAAATGATGACACTATTAATGGTGGAGCAGATTATATTCAACGAAATGCATTTTCTTTAATAGAATTAATTAATCAAATTAATGAACAAAAGGTTGGTAATGAAGAATTGGTTGTTATTGGCCCAAGTATGGGCGGTTTAATTGCTCGTTATGCATTACGTTATATGGAGCAAAACAGTTTAGATCACCAAACTAGATTATATGTATCTTGGGATTCACCTCATTTAGGTGCAAATATCCCAATTGGTTTACAATATTTTCTCAATTTCTTAGGAGAACAAAATGGTAATGAACAAATTCAAGATTTAGTTGCAAATACTTTAGAAAGTCCAGCAGCAAAGCAAATGTTGTTAGATCATTTTTTAAGTCATTTAGCAGATGGTTCAACCTTTGAACAAAACCCAACGTTAAAATTACCAGTTGGCGCACCAAACTTTAGAGATGCTTTTCAGAGTGAATTAGACGCAATGGGTTTTCCGCAACAAACAAGAAATATATCTATCGCTAACGGAAGTGGCATTGGTTTAGAAATAGGATCACCAGGAACAAATATGTTAGATGGCACTTTTGATATTCCAATACCTAATTTTGATAATGCTTTTGCCGAAATAGTTATAAACTTTACACCTGCAGCAAATCAAACAATAGAAGTTACCAATGTTGGTGTTTTTGCACAAATATTACCAGAACCATTACCAGTAACACAATTATTGTCTTTTGTAACAACTTCAGAATCTCCGTCGGATAATGATGGTTATGATTCTGCTCCTGGCGGAAAATCAGATTTAAATTCTATTATTGGCGATACACAAGGCAATCCGTTATTAGAAGATTTTGTGGCGGCTTTAAATCAATCTTCTTATAGTTTTATACCAACAATGAGTTCTTTGGCAATTTCTAATACAAACGACTTTCACGATTCTCCAGATATTGGTGGTATTCATGATTCTCCTTTTGTTGCTTGGATCATACCAGATGATAATGAAGATCATGTTACATTAACACAAGCAAATGTTGATTTTGTTTTACCAGAAATTAGAAATGAAGTTGTAAGTGTAAATGATAATATATTTACAAATAAATATATTCTAAAAGGAAATCCTGTTGTAAATAATATTAGTATTCAATTAAATAACTCGTATAATTATAATAATGTAAGCATTACGGTAGTTAATATTACTGGGCAAAAACTGTTACAAACAAATTATATTTCCGTTTTAAACGAAATTAATATTCCTGTAAATTTAAATTCGGGTGTTTATTTTTTAACAATTAATGATAGTGAAACCACTATAAATAAAAAGTTTGTAGTCAAATAGGAATACACATATCATATTAATACACTGTTAATAAGTATTTTACATTAAATAGAAGAATATTTTATATATTTGAACATTACTAACTAAAATTTATTTAATTATGAAATTATCAAATTTTATTGTAGGTTCAATTGTAGGTTCAATCGTTTATTTTTTATTAGGTTGGCTTGCATATGGAATGTTATTTAAAGATCTTTATCCACAAGATGGTAAAATGGTTTTTATTTATTTAGGTTGTTTGTTTTTTGCAGCATTATTAGCCTATGTTTTTACTAAATGGGCAAATATTTCAACTTGGATGACAGGAGCAAAAGGTGGCGCAGTTATCGGTCTTTTCTATGCATTGTCTATGAATTTCTTTATGTATTCTTCTCAAGAACCAAATTATCAAAACATTGCAACCGATGTGATAATTACTGTAATTATGAGTGCTATTACAGGTGCAGTTATCGCAATGGTATTAGGAATGATGAATAAAGAAAAATAACTATTATTGTAAAGATGTTTTGCAAAACGTATTTACAGTAAACAATTTAAAAGACCAATAAGATGATTTCTTGTTGGTCTTTTTTTTATGAAGTCTCTCTTAATTAATATAAATTTTCTTATTTAAAATATCCCCATTAGAAAATATTATTTTTAATTCATAAAAACCTTTTTGAATCTCTGTAATGTTAATTGGGTCAATAGTTGTTGTTTTAATTAACTTACCTAAAATATCATATAATAAGATTTGTTCGTAATTTTTATTAGGATAATCTATATAGATAAATTCCGAAGCAGGGTTTGGATAAATAATTAACTCATTTTTTAAATTTTGATCAAATAATCCTGCTGTAGTACAATTTAAAGAAAAAACAATCTGATCATCTACAACCCACCTATTATATGGGTCTTCGGAAGCATTATTTGCTGAAGTATCATCATCTACTTCAACACAAAATAAATTATTATTACCTGTTGCTCTAAAGTTATTTAAATTAATATTGTTTCCATTTTTAATATTCAAATGTTCTAAATGGATATTTTGACAATATAAATGTGTTAAAAATTCCATATTACTTAAATCTAATTGATTGATAACATTAGTTTCTGGGTTTGATTCGTAATTAAATCCTCCGCAACCTAAATATACTAAATCTAAATTTTGACTTAAATTTAATTCTGTCAAATTATTATGGGCGCAATCAAGAATCCTCAATTTTGTATTGTTGCTTAAATCTAAAACTTTTAAAGAATTACTACCACATCGTAAAACTTCTAAATTAATATTAGTACTCACATCAATTTCATAAACATCATATTGCGATGATATATCAGGAAATCTAGAGAAAAACAAACCTCTTAATTTAATATTATTAGATAAATCAATAGTTCTAATTCTATTTAATCTAAAATTTAGTATTTCTAAATCTAAATTATTTGTAACATCTAATTCATTTATTTTATTCCCTTCACACTTTAACTCTTTTAAATTAATTAAATTCGAAACATCTAAAGAAGAAATAAATAAATTATTAGTACAATTAAGATTTTCTAATGAAACAAAATTTTCAATTCCTGCAAGATTACGAATTAAATTACCTGTTACATCTAAAGAGATAATATTTTCTATATCCGAAGTTAATACTTGCCCATTAATAATACCATCAGAATCAATATTTAAATCAATTAGTGCTTGCTCAAAATTATCATCAGGAATTAATGTAATTTGAGAATAACAACATAAAGGAATTATTAAAAAAAAAAGCGAAAAATTTTTTCATAAAATTGATTTTCAAACAAAGATACAGTTTTATGTGATATTTTTAAAATTTCATGTGTATTATTATAATTTTAAATTATTTTTGTTGAAAATAAAATTATATGTACGGAAGCATCAAAGAACATTTACAAAAAGAAATTCAAGAAATAAAAGATAACGGTTTATATAAATCTGAAAGAATTATTACCTCATCACAAGATGCTGTAATAAAAGTTTCTACTGGTGAAGAAGTCATTAACTTTTGCGCAAACAATTACTTAGGTTTATCTAATAATAAAGAGGTTATTCAAGCTGCAAAAGACACTATGGATTCTCATGGTTACGGAATGTCATCCGTTCGTTTTATTTGCGGTACACAAGATATTCATAAACAATTAGAGCAAAAAATTGCAGAGTTTTTTCATTGTGAAGACACTATTTTATACGCAGCAGCTTTCGATGCAAATGGTGGTGTTTTTGAACCGTTACTAACTAAAGAAGATGCAATAATTTCAGATTCTTTAAATCACGCTTCTATCATTGATGGCGTAAGATTGTGTAAAGCAGCAAGATATCGTTATGCAAATAATGATATGCAAGCATTAGAAGAACAACTTATAGAAGCAAATAAACAAAATCATCGTTTTAAAATTATCGTAACCGATGGCGTTTTTTCTATGGACGGAATTGTTGCCCAATTAGATAAAATATGCGATTTAGCAGATAAATACGATGCTTTAGTTATGGTTGACGAATGTCACGCTTCAGGATTTATAGGTAAAACTGGTCGTGGCACAATAGAACTTAAAAACGTTTTAGGCAGAGTTGATATTATTACTGGTACTTTAGGAAAAGCACTTGGTGGTGCAATGGGCGGATTTACAACAGGAAAAAAAGAAATTGTAGAGATTTTACGTCAACGTTCGAGACCATATTTATTTTCAAATTCATTAGCGCCAGCAATTGTTGGAGCATCTTTAAAGGTTTTTGAAATGATTGAAAACGATACCACTTTAAGAGATAAACTTGAAGAAAACACAAACTACTTTAGAACAGAAATGGAAAAAGCAGGTTTCGATTTAGTAGGTGCAGACGCTGCAATCGTTCCAGTAATGTTATACGATGCAAAATTATCACAAGATATGGCAAATGCACTTTTAGAAGAAGGAATTTACGTAATCGGATTTTTCTTCCCAGTAGTACCAAGAGAAAAAGCAAGAATTAGAGTGCAATTATCGGCTGCACATACTAAAGCACATTTAGATAAAGCAATTACTGCTTTTACTAAAGTTGGAAAACAATTTGGAGTAATATAATTAATTTTGAATGTTAAATTTTTAATGAACCCAAATTTGCGACTTTGCGAGAAAATAATTTACGTAAATTGCGAAAATAATTAATGAGTTTAATATTATTAAACATAGAGCAAATTCTGCGAAAATCTGCGGAATCTGCGGGAAACCTAAAATGAAAATAAGAATAACCAAACATTTCGATTTTGAAGCAGCACATGCTTTAC
>CAYQTF010000105.1:6527-8926 GCA_964420345.1 uncultured Flavobacteriaceae bacterium | reverse complement strand
TTTTTTTTGAATTGCCTTTATATAATGAAGCGTTTTAATATCTCCTTTAAATTCGCAAGTATTTTATTCGTTTCATTGTTTGTCACATCTTTTGTTATTATTTCGTTCACTAAAATTAGTGACGATATTAAAGTTTGGTGCATAAAAAAATCACAAATTCACGAATAAAAAAACATCAAATTACTAATATTCAGTTGTTTAAAATCCGTTTAATTTTAAAAATAAAAATCTTCTAGTTTAATTCGTGAATTCGTGGCGAACACTTGCGGAATTAAGGTATCTATAAATTAGAAAGTTCAAAATCAAAAACAATCTAAAAACTTGTGAGTTAAATAAAAAATCCTATTTTTATAAAATTAAATTATTTTACCCAAAACCCAAAACCGTAAAAATGGATAATGAAAACAATACAAAGTCTATAGAAGCTATTTTAAAACTAGTTATTAAAAGTAATAAACTAGAAAAAGGAATACATCAATTAGATGTTACCGATGCTTGGAAACAAGTTATGGGAAATGGCGTTTGGACTTACACTTCGTCTTTAAAATTAGCAAACGGAAACCTTACGGTGTTTTTAAAATCTGCTGCTTTACGTGAAGAGTTAAGTTATGGTACAGAAAAAATTGTTACTATGCTTAACCAATATTTAAAGAAAGAATTAGTTAAAAAAGTACGATTATTGTAGTGTTGCCTGCAAGCGTCAAAGACAATATATTGTACTCAAAAAATAAACTTAAGTGCTTAATAAATCGGATTTTATAGCAGAACTAAAATTTAAAACTACCGAAAATGGTGGAAGAAAAACACCTGCTCAATCGAGTTATAGACCACATATTGAATTTGAAAATTATCCCGAATATTTGACTTCAGGACAACAAATTTATATTGAAAAAAAAACCGTTAATCCTGGCGAAACAGTAACAGCACAAATTTCAATTTATTCAGCAGAGCATTTTAAAACAAGACTTTTTGAAGGTATGAATTTTAAGTTTTGTGAAGGAAAAAAAATAATTGGAACTGGGAAAATAATTAAGATAATAAACTCAGATTTAAGAATTATTGAAAATGATAAATCATCAAATAACTTAAATTTATATCCCAAAGATATTATTCAAGAAATAAAAACTATCTATGCTGGATTTGATAATGAATTTAAAATAATAACTGAATTTCAAAAACTCTTGAATTCTGAAAAAACATACAGAAGTCCAAGGTTAATTCGAGCAATGATTTACTTATTTACAAGAGAAAAACTTGAACGTGAAAAAGTATTTGAGTTAGTAAAAACCGATTGGAGAGATATTCTTTTTTTAGCAGAATATGATAAAAATGAAAACAAAATAAGAGATTTTAACAATAATTTCGGAAATGAAAATATAAAAATAGTCAACAGATAGTAAAGAACTGTGCTTAACCGAAGTTTAGGTATATTTAAAAAGTCCGCAAAATTTCCAATTTTGCAAATTATTTGATAAGAAAAAATTTAAAACTTCGTTATTCGCTAAACTTCAAATTATTTCTTATGCTTTACCAAGCATTAACTTTATACCGATATTTTCATAACTAAATTCCCTTAGCGTTCTTAGCATTTTTCCTTTACAACTTTGCGTGAAATTTTAAAAATCACAAAATATCTAAACTACCTTTTCCTTCTCTAATAACTTCAATGACACCTTGTGAGAGGTCAATTACTGTAGAAGCAAATACATCACCATAACCACCATCTATAACTAAATCAACTTTGTTTTGCCATTTTTCAAAAATTAATTCAGGATCGGTTGTGTATTCCACAACTTCATCTTCATCACGTATAGAAGTTGTTACAATCGGGTTACCTAGGGTTTTTACAATTTGTCTAATAATATTGTTATCAGGTACACGAATACCAACATTTTTTCTCTTTTTAAAAGCTTTTGGTAAACTATTATTTCCCTCTAAAATAAAAGTATATGGACCTGGTAAAGCACGTTTTAGTAATTTAAAAGTTGGTTGGTCTATTTGTCGAACATAATCCGATAAATGACTTAAATCATTACAAATAAAAGAGAATTTAGATTTTTCTAATTTCACACCTTTAATTTTTGCCACTTTCTCTAATGCTTTTGTATTGGTAATATCACAACCTAAGCCGTAAACAGTATCTGTCGGATAAATAATTAAGCCGCCTTTTTTGAGTATAGAAACTACCTTGTCAATTTCTTTTTGATTTGGATTTTCTTCATATATTTTTATAAATTGTGACATTAGAGGTTTTTTTACAAAAGTACTTAAATATTATTTTTATTGAGAATAAAGATGCTTTAATCTTTTATAGGTAATGGTTTGTCACATTATAAAAACTTGCAATTAAGTAATAAATTTTAGTTGTAAATCAAGACCTTCAAGGTTTTTAAAACCTT
>CAYQTF010000105.1:0-6427 GCA_964420345.1 uncultured Flavobacteriaceae bacterium | reverse complement strand
CCCACTAAATATGAAAATCTAATTTTTTCAGAATAAATTTTTACAAATTCAAAATCTAAAACATGGTTTTTAAGAATCTCATAAAAATTAGTAATAAGCTAATTATTCAAGTTAAAATCTCCATCAAATTTTGTAATTTCGCAAAACACTAAAACAAACAGATTATGGCATTTGATATAAATATGATTAAAGGAGTTTACAATCGCATGAAAAAAAATGTAGATAAAGCTCGTGAAGTAGTTGGTAAACCATTAACTCTTGCAGAAAAAATTCTTTACAATCACCTTTGGAATAATGATTCAAATAAAGCATTTGTGCGAGGTAAAGATTATGTTGACTTCGCTCCAGATCGTATTGCATGTCAAGATGCAACAGCACAAATGGCATTATTACAATTTATGCAAGCTGGTAAAAAAGAGGTTGCAGTACCAACAACCGTACATTGTGATCATTTAATACAAGCAAAAATAGGAGCAGATAAAGATTTGCAAGAAGCAATAAACACTTCAAGTGAAGTTTTTAATTTCTTAGCTTCGGTTTCAAACAAATACGGAATTGGTTTTTGGAAACCAGGTGCTGGAATTATACATCAAGTAGTTTTAGAAAATTATGCATTTCCTGGTGGAATGATGATTGGTACAGATTCACACACTGTAAATGCAGGTGGATTAGGTATGATTGCAATTGGTGTTGGTGGAGCAGATGCTGTAGATGTTATGGCAGGTATGCCGTGGGAATTAAAATTCCCTAAACTAATAGGAGTGAAGTTAACAGGTAAATTATCAGGTTGGACTGCTTCAAAAGATGTAATTTTAAAAGTAGCAGGAATTCTTACAGCAAAAGGTGGTACAGATTGTATCGTAGAATATTTCGGCGAAGGTGCAATAGGTTTATCGGCAACAGGAAAAGGTACTATTTGTAATATGGGTGCAGAAATAGGTGCAACCACTTCTACTTTTGGTTACGATGAATCTATTGAAAGATATTTAAGAGCAACAGATAGAGCAGATGTTGCAGATGCAGCAAACGAAATAAAAGATTATTTAACAGGTGATCCTGAAGTATATGCAAATCCAGAACAATATTTTGATCAAGTAATCGAAATTAATTTAGATGAATTAGTACCTCATTTAAATGGTCCTTTTACACCAGATTTAGCAACACATGTAGGTAGTGACATGACTAAATTAGCAATCAAAAACGATTGGCCTTTAAAAGTTGAATGGGGTTTAATAGGTTCTTGTACAAATTCATCCTACGAAGATTTATCTAGAGCAGCATCTATAGCAAAACAAGCAGTTGAAAAAGGATTGGTTGCAAAAGCAGAATTTGGTATTAATCCAGGTTCAGAACAAGTTAGATATACAGCAGAACGTGACGGAATATTAGAAATTTTTGAAGATTTAGGAGCAACAATATTTACAAATGCTTGTGGACCTTGTATTGGTCAATGGGCTAGAGAAGGAGCGGAAGGACAACCAAAAAATACGATAGTTCACTCGTTTAATCGTAATTTCTCTAAACGTGCAGATGGCAATCCTAATACACACGCATTTGTTGGTTCGCCATCAATAGTAGCAGCAGTTGCCATTTCTGGAAAGTTAGATTTTAATCCGATGACGGATACATTAATCAATCAAAAAGGAGAAGAAGTAATGCTAGAAGAACCAACAGGTTTTGAATTGCCACCAAAAGGTTTTGATGTTAAAGATCCAGGTTTTGTAGCGCCAATGGCTGACGGTTCTGGTATTAAAATTGAAGTAAATCCAGATTCAAAAAGAATTCAATTGTTAACACCTTTTACTCCTATAAAAGGAAATATTTCAGGTGCAAAATTATTAATAAAAGCAAAAGGGAAATGTACCACAGACCATATTTCTATGGCTGGACCTTGGTTGCGTTTTAGAGGTCATTTAGATAATATTTCGGAAAACTGTTTAATAGGTGCAGTAAACGCATTTGGAGAAGCAACTAATAAAGTGAAAAATCAATTAACAGGCGAATTTGGACCTGTGCCTACAACAGCAAGAGCATATAAAAAAGCAAATGTACCAACTATAGTTGTTGGTGAACATAATTATGGCGAAGGATCTTCTAGAGAACACGCAGCAATGGAACCTAGACATTTAGGAGTAATTGCAGTAATTGTAAAATCATTTGCAAGAATACACGAAACAAATCTAAAAAAACAAGGTATGTTAGGGTTGACTTTTGCAAATGAAGCAGATTATGATTTAATTAAAGAAGATGATACTTTTGATTTTATAGATTTAATAGACTTTGCTCCTGCAAAACCACTAACTTTAGTTATTAAACATAAAGACGGAACTAGAGATATGATTAATTTAAACCACACCTATAACATAGGTCAAATAGCATGGTTTAAAGAAGGTTCTGCTTTAAATTTAATTAAGAAAGAGAACGCTTAAAACATAAAAAAGTGAAGTCGTGACTTAATTAAAAAAGTAATAAAAGTCACGACATCATTAATGTGTAAGTTTTGGGTTTAGTTGATAGACTGAAAGTCTGTTTCGTGAAAATTTGTATAATTCGTGTTGAGAATTTTAAAATACGAGTGTTGAAAAATAGTTTAATATAATTTAACTATTAATTAAATCAATAATATTTTTTATTCCGTATGCAAAAAAATCTGCGAAAATCTGCATACAAAAACATGAAAAACGAAAACAGAAAATCAGAAATAATAAACACCGCTTCTAAACTCTTTAAAGAAAAAGGGTATAGCGCTGTAACCATGCGTGATTTAGCCAAAGAAATGGGTATTAAAGCAGCAAGTTTATATAATCATATTACATCAAAACAAGAAATACTTTCCGTACTTATTATCTCACTTGCTGAAGAATTTACAGAAGGTATGACTGTAATAATTAATTCGGATAAAAATTGTATTGAAAAATTAAAACAGATAATTAATTTACATATCACCATTACTTCTAATAATCAATTCGGAATGGCTTCTTTAAATAATGATTGGATGCATTTAGAAGTAACACTAAATTATTATTTAGAATTGCGTAAAAATTACGAAGATAATTTTAGAAAAATAATTAAAAAAGGAATTAATAATAATGAAATTATAAACGAAAATGCCGAAGTTATCGTGTTTTCCATACTTTCAACACTTCGCTCTTTGTATATTTGGCTTCCGATAAAAGAGGAATTAAACATTCCTAAATTAACTAAAAATCTTAATAATATTCTTTTAAACGGAATTAACAAATAATTATATTTTATTTTGTAAATTTGTAAACGAAACTAACGCTTGTTAGTCAATTATAATATATACAAAAAAATGTCAGATTTCCATAACATAAAAGTAGCCGATTTATATAAAGAAACAAAAGATACTGTTGTGGTAGAATTTGATATTCCTAATAAATTACAAGAAGAATTTCAATTTAAACAAGGCCAATACTTAACATTAAAATCAATAATAAATAAAGAAGATATTCGTCGTTCTTATTCGTTATGTTCAAGTCCTTTAGATAATAAATGGAAAGTTGCAATTAAACAAATTCCAAACGGTAAATTTTCAACTTTTGCAAATCATGAATTAAAAATAGGAGATACTTTAGATGTCATGTTGCCAGATGGTAATTTTTTTATTGATGTTACTCCAAAAAAAGCAAACAATCATATTGCTTTTGCTGCAGGAAGCGGAATAACACCAATGATTTCTATTATTAAAACACATTTATTAGCAGAACCAAAAAGTACATTCAAACTATTTTATTTAAACAGAACCGTTAAATCAATCATTTTTAAAGAAGAAATAGAGCAACTTAAAAATCAGTTTTTTGGTCGTTTTCAAGTATTTTACTTTTTGACTAAAGAGGCACGAGATATTCCATTTTTAAACGGAAGATTTACAAAGGAAAAAATGGCGGTACTAACAAAAACATTTATAGATGTTGAAGATACCGATAGTTGTTTTATTTGTGGGCCACAAGAAATGATTTTTCTTATTAGTGATGAATTGAAAAACGCAGGTTTAGCCGAAAACAAAATACATTATGAATTGTTTTTCTCTGGAAATTCGGATGATAATAAACAAATTAATGAAGTTATAGCACAAAAAGTTGACGGTACAGAAGTAACAATAATAGATGGCGGAAAAGAATTCCATTTTGTAATGGATGATGATTTCGATACCATTTTAGATGGTGCTTTGGCAGCAGGAGCAGATTTGCCTTACGCATGTAAAGGTGGCGTTTGTAGTACTTGTAAATGTAAAGTTGTGGAAGGAAATGTAGAAATGAAATTAAATTATTCATTAGAAAAAGAAGAAGTAGCAAACAATTTTATTTTAAGTTGTCAAGCAGTGCCAACAACTAAAAAAGTAATTGTAAATTTTGACGTCTAACCACTAACCACCTCAACCAAAATGAGCGAAGAACAACTAAAGAAATTAGAAATTCAATTCGAAGCACGTATCGCAAGAGACGAGAAAATCGAACCAAAAGATTGGATGCCTGAAAAGTACAGAAAAACACATATTAGGCAAATGTCTCAACATGCACATTCAGAAATAGTTGGTGCTTTGCCAGAAGGAAATTGGATTACAAGAGCGCCTTCTCTTCGTCGAAAAGTTGCTTTATTAGCAAAAATTCAAGATGAAATAGGTCATGGTTTATATTTATATAGCGCAACAGAAACTTTAGGCATTTCACGAGATGAATTGCTAAATCAATTACATACTGGTAAAGCAAAATACTCAAGTATCTTTAATTATCCCGCAGTAACTTGGGCAGATATGGGCGCAATTGGTTGGTTAGTAGATGGCGCAGCAATTATTAATCAAGTACCTTTATGTAATGCTTCATTTGGTCCTTATGCAAGAGCAATGGTTCGTGTTTGTAAGGAAGAAAGTTTTCATCAAAGACAAGGTTATGAGATTTTAGTAACACTTATGAAAGGAACACAAGAACAAAAAGATATGGCACAAGATGCTTTAAATCGTTGGTGGTGGCCAAGTTTAATGATGTTAGGTCCAACAGATGATGCTTCACCAAATACAGCACAATCTATGAAATGGAAATTAAAACGTAAAACAAACGATGAATTACGCCAACAATTTATTGATCAAACTGTTCCGCAAGCAGAATTAATAGGTCTTAAAATACCTGACAAAGATTTAAAATGGAACAAAAAAACAAGTCATTACGATTTTGGCGAAATTAATTGGGATGAATTTTGGCAAGTTGTAAAAGGACACGGACCATGTAATAAAGAAAGAATTAATGCTCGTGTTAAAGCATGGGATAATGGTGAATGGGTTAGAGATGCTGCTTTAGAATATGCTGAAAAACAAAGCGTTTCCGAAAACAAAAGTACCATATAGATTAAAGGAATTATAATAAACTAAAAACAACTGCTTTCGCAGAAAATAAGATGAAAAAAAATTGGCCACTTTGGGAAGTATTCGTAAGAAGTAAAAACGGATTAGAACATCGTCATTTCGGTAGTTTACACGCAGCAGATGCTAAAATGGCACTCGAAAATGCACGCGATGTTTATACAAGAAGAAACGAAGGAGTAAGTATTTGGGTTGTGGAATCTAAAAATATTACGGCATCGAATCCTGAAAATAATGGAGAATTTTTTGAACCAGCACAAGATAAAGTATATCGCCATCCGACCTTTTATAAATTACCAGATGAAATTGAATATATGTAGGTTTGAAATCGAAGTCGAAATCGAACTTGAAGTCGAAATCGAAATCGAAACTGAAAATAAAAAATAAAAAATAAAAAATAAAATAAAAATAACGAATTAGAATTATGTCATTCAAAATAAAAAACATTAATCGTAGCACTTCAACTTCGAGTTCAAGTTCAAGTTCAAGTTCAAGTTCAAGTTCAAGTTCGATTTCAACTTCAACTTCAATTTCAAAAAATGGATAAAAAATTTGATTTAACAGAACGATTAGAAGACTTTGCAGCATCTATTATATTGTTGTATAACGATAAACCAATGTCGTATGCAGGAGATTATTTGGCAAAACAACTCATTCGTTCATCTTGTTCTTCCGCATTAAATTACGGGGAAGCACTAGGAGCAAGAACAGATAACGATAAAAAACATAAGTTGTCCATATGTCTAAAAGAATTAAGAGAAAGCATACGAAATTTGAATATTCAGTCGAAAGCAAATTTATTTTCAGAAGAAAAATTAGTTAAATTAAAAGATGAAAATGATCAACTAATAAGAATTATGGTAACTAGAATAAAAAATACGGGTTGAAAATGAAAATGAAGTTGAACTCGAAGTCGAAATCGAACTCGAACTCGAACTCGAACTTGAAAATAAAAAAATAAAAAAATAAAATAAAAATAACGAATTAGAATTATGTTAATTAAAATAAAAAACATTAATCGTAGCACTTCAATTTCAACTTCAGTTTCGA
>CAYQTF010000104.1:0-8986 GCA_964420345.1 uncultured Flavobacteriaceae bacterium | reverse complement strand
ATTTGGAACTTGATTTTTGGAATTTAAAATAATACCCACTATAAACAACATAGAACCAAAAAAAAGCATCATAATTTCAAATCTATGGTGCTTTTTTATTATTATTTTAACATTTCAATTTGTAACAAATATAGTAAATTTGCATCTTATTTAAAATTAATTTTAAGCAAAAAACATGAAAAAATTAAATCTATTACTTTTCTTAATTGCCTTTGTAATATTCAATATGCAATCTCAAGAAAATACTTACCAACCAGAAAGAACTAAATATAATACCTTGGTACACACAAAATTAAAAGTAAGTTTTGATTTTGCTAAAAGAGAAATGCCTGCAGAAGCTTGGGTTACATTAAAACCTCATTTCTACCCAACAAATAAGGTTACTTTAGACGCTAAAGTAATGCAAATTGATGCTGTATTAAGTAATACAGGCAAAAAATTAGAGTATGAATACGATGGCAAACAACTTAAAATTACATTAAATAATACCTATACAAAAAATGAAACCTATACCGTTCATATAAAATATATTGCAAAACCAGAAGAACTTAAAAGCGAAGGTTCTGCAGCAATTACAGATGAAAAAGGATTGTATTTTATAGATCATGACGGAACAAACCCAGATATTCCAACACAAATTTGGACGCAAGGCGAAACAGAATCTAGTAGTGTTTGGTTTCCTACAATAGATTCTCCTAATCAAAAAACAACACAAGAAATATATATGACTGTGGCTAGTAAATATGTTACTTTATCTAACGGAACATTAGTTAGTCAAACAGAAAATGCAAACGGGACTAGGACTGATTACTGGAAAATGGATCAAAAACACGCTCCATATTTATTTTTTATGGGCGTTGGTGAATTTAGTATCATACATGATTTTTATAAAGGAAAATCAGTTGATTATTACGTAGATAAAGAATACGAACCATATGCAAGAGAAATTTTTGGAAATACACCAGAAATGATGCAATTTTTCTCAGATAAATTAGGCGTAGAATATCCTTGGCCTAAATATGCACAAATAGTTGCTCACGAATATGTAAGTGGCGCAATGGAAAATACAACCGCAACATTACATGGCGAAAGTGCCTATCAAACTAGTGGTCAATTAATTGATGAAAATACTTGGGAAGATGTTATTGCTCATGAACTTTTTCATCATTGGTTTGGAGATCTAGTAACTACAGAGTCATGGTCTAATCTAACTGTAAATGAATCTTTTGCAAATTATAGCGAATACCTTTGGAGAGAATATAAATATGGTAAAGATCATGCAGACGCACATAGAAATACCGATTTAAATGGTTATTACTCTGGTAAAAATGAAGAAAAAAACCTAGTAAGGTTTCATTATGCAAATGATATGGATATGTTCGATGCTGTGAGTTATAATAAAGGTGGCGGAATTTTACACATGTTACGAAACTACTTAGGTGATGGCGCTTTTTTTGCAGGATTAAAAGAATACTTAGAGGTAAATAAATTTGGTACTGCTGAAGCACATCAGTTACGTTTATCTTTAGAAAAAATTAGTGGTCGAGATTTAAATCAGTTTTTTAATCAATGGTATTTTGGTAGCGGTCATCCTAACTTAAATATTGAATATGACTATGATGAAACCAATAAAAAAGCAACGATTACAGTAAAACAAACTGGTAAATTATTTCGTTTTCCTGTAAAAATTAATGTATATGAAAATAACCAACCAAAGACTTATGAAATATGGATTGATAAAGCAGAAGAATCGTTTGGATTTTTAGTAGATAGCAAACCCAAATTAATAGATTTTGATATTGAAAAAACTTTAGTTGCTAAGATTACGGATAATAAATCTACTGAAAACTATATTTTTCAATATACAAATGCACCAAGTTATGAAAACAGACGTGAAGCAATTGAAAAACTTGCAACACAAAAAGAAGATAAAAATGCGGTTGCTCTGTTAAAATTAGCGATAAAAGATTCTTATTTTGGTTTACGAAAATTGGCATTGGAAAATGTTGATTTAACCAATGATAATTTTAATAAATTCGAATCTCTAATAAAAAAAACGATCTCTAATGATCCAAAAACATTGGTGCAAGCTGCAGCAATTAATACTTTAAGTAAGATTGCAACTATAAAAGATATTTCTATTTTCGAAAATGCTATGCAAAGTAAATCCTATTCCGTAAAACGAAATGCATTAAATGCTATATACAAATTAGATAAAAGTAAAGCATTAAATTTAGCCAAACAAATAACAAGTAAGTTTGATAAAAAAAGCATGAAAGATGCACTTATTAATATCTATATAAATGAAAATGACGAAAGTCAATATCCGTTTATTGCAAAACATATTATTACTGGTATGTTTATGTCTAGAAGTGCAGAAGGACAACAATTATATGGTAAAGCATTGCAACAAATCATGAAGAGTGACAATGTAGAAGCAACACAAGTATTTGTTAATGATGCTGTGAAAATGGGAAATCAGTTTAAACAATACGGAGCAGATAAAATGCTTTTACAGGTTTTAAATCAATTTTTAACTGCTAAAAAAGATAGCGAAAGTGACAATAAAACTGAGTTAATCAGCATTGTACAAAAAGGAATTGATGGATTGAAATAATTTTAAACGATACAATTCTATAAAGTATGTAAAGTTCAAAGTCTTGGAATTCTATGAATCTCAAGACTTTTTTTTTATTAACTTTATGATGAAATTAAAAATAATTTGAGATTACATATAAAAGTTGGAAATTAATAACCTTTTAATTTTTAAGGAAAAACACATAGTAACTCACACCGTGACTTAAAGTCACAGTGTGAGTAAAATACAAACCTTAGTGTTGATATTAATCAACATATTTAGTTTTCTTAGTTCAAATGACACCGAATTACGACAATATCTGCTATCTAATTAATCAGTAAGTTTTTTAAAATAATTTTTATTATCTAATTTTTCAGGGTTGTGGTTTACTTGTTTTTGGTTTTTGAAATAATAGATTTAAATTCTTAAATCTCCAATCAACAATCTCCAATCGTTAATCTTTTTTTACATTTGTAATGTTTTGAAAAAATCATTTTATAATTCTCCTTAACTTTTATATGTGACCCTAAATAACATAGAACCATAATTTTTTAGATGAAAAAAAAGCACTAAAATTAAATAAATTTTAGTGCTTCCTTTTTTAAAGTGTTACTACTAACCTTTATAAACGCCTATATTAGCATATTTATCCATTCGTTGTGCAACTAACTCTTTTGGTTTTAGTTTTGCTAAACTTTTATATGCAGTAAGTATTTCTTTTTCAACAATTGCAAAAGTTTCTTCTCTATTTGCATGTGCTCCACCAATAGGTTCTTTTATTATTTTATCAATAATCTTTAATTTTTTTAAGTCTTTTGCTGTTAACTTTAATGCTTCTGCGGCAACTTCTTTAAATTCCCAACTTCTCCATAAAATAGAAGAACAAGATTCTGGAGAAATAACAGTGTACCACGTGTTTTCCATCATTAATACGGTATTACCAACACCAATACCAAGTGCGCCACCAGAAGCGCCTTCACCAATAACAATAGTAATAATTGGCACTTTTAAACGTGTCATTTCTAAAATATTTCTTGCAATAGCTTCGCCTTGTCCACGTTCTTCTGCTTCTAAACCAGGATATGCACCTGGAGTATCTAACAAAGTCACTACGGGAATATTAAATTTTTCGGCCATTTTCATTAAGCGTAATGCTTTACGATAACCTTCGGGATTTGGCATACCGAAATTACGATATTGTCTAGTTTTAGTATTATATCCTTTTTGTTGCCCAATAAACATAAAACTTTGATCGCCTATTTTACCTAAACCACCAACCATTGCTTTGTCGTCTTTTACATTTCGGTCGCCATGTAATTCCATAAAAGTGCCTTTGGTAAATGCTTTTATATAATCTAAAGTATATGGTCTGTTTGGATGACGAGATAACTGAACAACTTGCCAAGGTGTAAGGTTTTTATATATTTCTGTTTTTGCTTTTATTAATTTTTTTTCTATTTGTTCGCAAGTTTCAGTAACATCAATGTCGCTATCAGTACCAATTGCGTAACATTTTTCTAATTGCTCTTCTAATTCTTGAATAGGTTTTTCAAATTCTAAATAAGTCATTTGTTGTGTGTTTGGTATTACGAAATTAGATAAAAATGATTAATAATTAACACTAGTTTTCATTTATTTTTGTTTTGATTTTATAAAACCGTTTAAAATAACAGTAGCAAGAATTATTATAGCACCAACATAAAAATTAGGATTCATTTTTTCGGAATCTCCAAATACTAAAATTGCTAAAATAATTCCATAAACTGGTTCTAAATTAATAGTTAACATCATTGTAAAAGGTGATATTTTTTTTAATAATTTCGATGATGCAGTTAATGCGTATGCTGTACAAATGCTTCCCAAAATAATAATATATAACCAATCATTTTTACTTAATTCAAACATGTTAAGGGTAAATCCGTTTTCAAAAAAAAGGAAAACACTTATGGTTAATGTAGCAAACATTAATTCATAAACCGATAAAACAGACGCACTATATTGCTTAATATAAATAGAATTTACTACAGTAAATAATGCGGATAATGATGCAGAAATTAATGCTACAATTAAGCCGTAATAAAATTGGTTCTCCACACTAAATATAATAACAATACCAATAACTGTAATAGATGCCAAAATCATCTCGTATAATTTTATTCTTTTTTTTAGAATAATTGGTTCTAAAAAAGAAACAAATAATGCGCCTGTAGATAGACCTGCAAGCGTTATGGAAATATTAGATATTTTTATAGCATAAAAGAATGTTAGCCAATGCAAACCAATAATAATTCCGCCTAAGCAAAAACGTGACAAATCTTTAATATTTACCTTAAAATTTGTTTTTAAAATTATTAAATAAATAAAAAGAATAATGGTTGCTATTAATAACCTGAACCATACTAATGGTACGGCATTAATACTTATTAGTTTGCCTAGAATGGCAGTAAAACCCCAAATAAATACAATAAAGTGTAAATGTAAATAATCGGTTAATTTACTTTTTAGCATGTAGATATAAATATAGAGCTAATATACCGAAAATAATATTAGGTAACCAAACTAAAAATAAAGGATTAGATGTTGCTGATGCTCCAAGAACTTCAACAATTTTCATAAAAAACACATAAATAAACATTAATGCTACACCAAAAGCAAGATTAATACCCATGCCACCACGCTTTTTCTTTTGTGCCAATGAAAATGCAATAATCGTTAAAATAAAAGCAGAAGCAGGCACACTTGATCTTTTGTGTAATTCCACTTTATAAGAATTTAAGTTTTTAATACCTCTTTCTTTCGATTTTTGAATATGATTATATAATTTAATCGAATTCATTTCTTTAGCCAAATAATCTACATAAATAAGATCACTTGGTTTAAAATTAAAAATAGTATCGAATTTTTGCCCTTTTTCAATGAGATCATTTTCTTCTAAAATATGTCTTTTTCTATATCGTTTTAAAGTAAAAGTACTATCCTTTTCGTTATATTTAATTGATCTACCTGTAATTTTATATTTTAATTTTAGATTATCAAAATGTTCGTATGAAAAATAATTGCCAGAATTTTGCAATAAATTAAAATCTTTAATATATATATAATCGCCATTTTTATTAAGTTGTAAACTTATATTCTGAACTCTATTTTTAGCATGTTTCCGATTACGTAAATACTTTTCCTCGAAAGTTTCTTTTTCTTTATTTGCATTAGGTACCACAAAATGATTTGCATAAAAAGCGACTAAAAAAATAATTAATGCACCAAAAATGAATGGTTTTGAAACTCTAGCAAAAGAAATACCACCACTATTCATTGCAATTATTTCGGTATTACTTGCTAACTTTGAAGTAAATAATATAACCGCAATAAATAAAGCCAAAGGCATAAACATATTGGTATAAAAAATAACAAAATTAATATAGTAATCTTTTATAATATCAAAAATACTTAAATCGTCATGTTTTAAAAAATGTTTCATTTTTTCAGAAACATCAATAGCAATGGCAATAGGTATTAATAATACTATTGTAAAAATAAAAGAACTGAAGTACTTTTTTAAAAGATATTTATCAAGTATTTTCAATATTGTTTAATCGTTTTTTGTTGATTTGTTTAATCGTTTATAAAAACGATGTAAAAATAAAATAAGTTTTTAACTATTTTATTAATTGTTTGTTAAATGCATTACTATTTATTAGAATAGATTCGTGTTGGTTATCACTTTAATCTTTTACCCAAAACCCTTAACCTAATTACAATCTATTATCCATTTGTTTCACCATCTTATTTTTCCAAGTAGTAAAATCGCCAGCGATAATATGTTCTCTTGCTTGGCGAGTTAACCAAAGGTAAAATGCTAAATTATGTATGGAAGCAATTTGTTTTCCTAAATATTCTTTGGTTTTAAATAAATGACGTAAATATGCTTTTGAATATGCTGTATCTACATAACTAATTCCCATTTCATCAATAGGAGAAAAATCATCTTCCCATTTTTTGTTTTTAATATTTATAGATCCGTATGCTGTAAAAAGCATTCCGTTTCTAGCATTACGAGTTGGCATCACACAGTCAAACATATCAATACCTAAAGCAATGTTTTCCAGAATATTAATTGGTGTACCAACGCCCATAAGATATCTTGGTTTGTCTTTTGGTAGAATCTGACAAACAACATCGGTCATTGCATACATTTCTTCGGCTGGTTCACCAACCGATAAACCACCAATTGCATTTGCTGCTTGGTCTGTACTTGCAATAAATTCCGCTGACATTTTTCTTAAATCGGTATATGTAGAACCTTGCACAATTGGCATAAATGTTTGTTCATAACCGTATTTTGCAGGACTTTTTTCTAAATGCGAAATACAACGTTTCAACCAACGATGCGTCATGTGCATAGATCGTTTTGCGTAATTATAATCACACGGATAAGGCGTACATTCATCAAAAGCCATAAAAATATCGGCACCAATAACGCGTTGTACATCCATAGAAAATTCTGGAGAGAAAAAATGACTAGAACCGTCAATATGCGATTTAAACTTTACACCTTCTTCTTGAATTTTATTTGTTCCTGATAAAGAATAAACTTGATAACCACCAGAATCGGTTAAGATTGGTCGATCCCAATTCATAAATTTATGCAAACCACCTGCTTTTTCTAAAATTGGCATTTGTGGTCTTAAATATAAATGATAAGTATTACCTAAAATTATATCTGCATTAATGTCATCTTTTAATTCGTGTTGATGCACACCTTTTACGGTTCCTTGTGTGCCAACTGGCATAAATATAGGTGTTTGAATATCGCCATGTGCCGTTGTCATGGTTCCTGCTCTGGCGCTAGAATCTTTGTCGAATGCTTTTATATCGAATTTCATGGTTATAAGTTTTTGTCAAAAAAAAATATGTAATTTAAATAACTTTATTTAACTCTAAATTATAACCCTAATTTGATATTTAATTTTTTTAAATAAATCGCTTGAATTTTCCCCCAAAAACTAGATGTTATTTTACTTTTATATAGTTTATTTGTTTTTCTGTCTAAAACTGAAAATTTCTTAACGTTATATAAGTAATCTCTTTGTGCTGACGTATTATAACCTGCGGATTGGTAATTGTAATCAAATATATATCTATACTTTTCAATATCTTTATATTTCTCATCTTGTAATAACTGAGATTCTTCTATAAGTTCATATTTTCCTTTATAGATACGTTTAGTATTCTTAATAAGGTATTTGTTATAACTTTTATGATGTTTAATAAATAAAAGTGTCGTATTGTTATTAAAATCAGGAGGAATAGCACCATGTTTCTCTGTTAAATATTTATTTGCTACGCTACTTGTTGAGGAACACGAGTTATTCAAAATACTTGATGATATTAAAATCACAATAATTATTATTTTTTTCATAAAACTTATAAATTTAAATTATTATTTTATTTAGTCTTTTTTAATTTGCTGACCAGACAATCAAAAATCAAATTACACGTTAAACAAAAAATTCATCATATCGCCATCTTGTACAATATAATCTTTTCCTTCTACTTTTAATTTTCCTGCTTCTTTTACTTTCTTTTCGCCACCTAAAGATACAAAATCATCATATTTAATAACTTCTGCTCTAATAAAACCTTTTTCAAAATCGGTATGTATTACGCCAGCGGCTTGTGGTGCAGAATCGCCAACATTAATTGTCCATGCTCTAACTTCTTTAACACCAGCAGTAAAATAAGTTTGTAGATTTAATAATGTATATGCAGACCTAATTAATTTTGAAGCGCCAGGTTCCGTCAAACCCATATCTTCTAAAAATTCATTTCTTTCTTCGTAATCTTCTAGTTCGTTAATATCTGCTTCCGTTCCAACGGCTAAAATGATAATTTCTGCATCTTCATCTTTAATCATTTCTCTAACTTTCGTAACATAATCGTTACCTGTAACAGCAGATTTATCATCAACATTACAAACATATAATGTTGGTTTGTCTGTTAATAATTGTAGTGGTTTTATAAATTCTTCTCTATCAGATTCAGACATTTCAATTTCTCTAACCGAAATTGCTGCATCTAAACCGTCTTTGACTTTAATTAACAAATCGAATTCTTTTTGCGCTGCTTTATCACCAGTTCGCACTTGTTTTTTAGTACGATCTAATCTTTTTTCAACTGCTTCTAAATCTTTTATTTGTAATTCAAAATCGATGATTTCTTTATCTCTTACAGGATCAACCGTAGTTTCTACGTGTACAATATTATCATTATCAAAACAACGCAACACATGAATAATAGCATCACATTCTCTAATATTTGCTAAGAATTTATTCCCTAAACCTTCGCCTTTACTTGCGCCTTTTACTAAACCTGCAATATCAACTATCTCAACTACTGCTGGTTGCACTT
>CAYQTF010000103.1:0-9013 GCA_964420345.1 uncultured Flavobacteriaceae bacterium | reverse complement strand
ATTAATGGCACAACCATTAAAAATGAAAATTTTGCGGCTTTCGTTCTATCAATTTTTAACAAAACTGCTGTAGATATTGTTGCGCCAGATCTTGAAATACCTGGTAACATTGCTATCGCTTGCGAAATACCAATTATAAATGCACTTTTATAACCTACATTTTTATTGGTGTTTTTAGATTTGTCTGCCAATAATAAAAGTAGTGCAGTTACTAATAGCATACAACCTACTAATAATAAATTTCCACCAAAAAAGGACTCTAATTGTTTTTCGAAAAATAAGCCTATGATTACTGCAGGTAGCATAGAGATTATTATTTTTATAGAAAATTTTGATTCTTCATTCCATTTAAATTGAAATAGTCCTTTTAATATTTCAGCAATTTCTTTTCTAAAAACAACCATCGTACTTAATGCGGTTGCAAAATGTAAAATTACGGTAAATGTTAAACTTTCTTTTGGTAGTGAATCATCGCCAAAAATTACTTTCATAATTTCTAAATGTCCACTAGAAGAAACTGGTAAAAATTCGGTTAATCCTTGTATGATTCCTAGAATTAATGCTTCTAGAAAACTCATTATTTATTTGGGTTTTTTAGAATTGCATAAATTTCGATTACAAAACCAATTAATATTAATGTTGGTGCTAATCTAATTCTTCTAAAATTATAAATTTCTGGGTTGAAAACGTTTGGATCATCGCTTCCGCCACCAGACATTAAAATAAAACCTAAAGCAATAATTGCTAGACCAATTAACATTAATTTATAATTTTTTTTTCCGAAAAGGAAATCTATTTTGTTTTCTTTTTTTGACATAGTTTTGGTCTTTTTGACTTTAGTTTATATTGCCTTTGAAAACTTTAACCGCAAGGTTCGCTAAGTTTTACGCAAGGTTCGCAAAGAAAATAATTCACTCAACTTTATCTTCTTTTTTAGATTGTGTTTTTTTGTCTTTTAATCTTCAATCTTTCAATTAATAATACAATTCGTCTGTTTTTAATTTTAAGAATCGTTTGGTTGCAAAATAAGTACTTAATACTGAAATTAATACACCTAAACTTAAAATCCCTAAAAATAGTATCGCTAAACTTGTTTTGTTTTTTAATAATTCTAAATCTGCATATTGTTTGTCAAAATACAGTAGTATGCCTATTAAAATTAGAATTGCCAATAATGCGCCAAACATACCCAATTTAATGCTTTTATATAAAAATGGTTTACGAATAAAACCTTTGGTTGCTCCAACCATTTGCATCGTTTTAATTGTAAATCTCTTTGCGTAAACAGATAATCTTAAATAACTATTAATTAAAACTATTGCTATAAGACCAAGTAAACCGCTAAATGACAACAACCAAAAACTTGTTTTTTTAACCATTTCACTTAAATTGGAAACTGTTGCTTTACTATAAAAAATATCATCAATAAATTTATTTTCTGACAATTCATCTTCAATTTTTTGAATTTTATCCAAGTCAAAATAAGCTGCTTTCAGATATAAATTAAAACCGTTTTTTAATGGATTTTCATCTAATTCTTCCATAAAATCTTCGCCAACATCTTTTAAATAAATATTATAAGCATCAATTTTAGAAATATAAGTAACCGATTTCGTAAATTCTTTTGCTTCTAAAGTCTTTTGTAATTTTGCAATATCTTTTTTCTTTGCTTTATTATTTAGGAAGATATTTATTTCGAATTTTTCCTTAAAATTATTTGAAATATTTTTAGATTGTAATACTAACAAGCCTAAAACACCTAATAAAAACAAAATAAGTGCAATACTGATTACCACTGAAAGTGAGGAAAGTCGTAATCTTCTTTTTTGGTATTTTTCGAAACTCATACTTAATTTCACGCAGAACTCACAGATTTTACAGATTCGCTCTGTATTTCGGTAAATTCTATTGCTATTTTTAGGATTTTATAAAATTGTTTTTGATTGTGGCAAATTTAGTTAAACTTATTTAAATTTCTTGACATAACTCAATCAAAACACCATTAGTACTTTTTGGATGTAAAAAAGCGACTAATTTATTATCCGCTCCTTTTTTTGGTTTATCATTAAGCACTATAAAACCTTCGTTTTTAAGCCGTTGCATTTCATCTACAATATTGGTTACTGCAAATGCGATGTGATGAACTCCTTCGCCTTTTTTCTCAATAAACTTTGCGATAGCACTATCTGGGTTTGTTGCTTCTAATAATTCGATTTTATTTGGTCCGATTTTAAAAAAGGAGGTTTTTACACCTTCGGATTTTACTTCTTCGGTTTTGTAATGTTTTTTATTGAATAATTTAGCGTATAATTCATTTGCTTTATCTAAATCTTTTACTGCTATTCCTATATGTTCTATTTTTTGCATTTTATTTTTTTGCTAAGATACAGAAACTTTAAACTATTTTTTAATCAAATGAGATAACCAACTTTCGGTTATATTTACTTCCCAATCATTTTCATACTCATATTTAGTTTGAATAAAATTATTAAAAACAATTGTTTTTTTAGAGACACTTTTACTTTTTATTAATTCTCTAAATCGTTTCATTTCTTGATATTGTACATATTCACCTTGTTTAAAACAAACATTTACTTTATCTAACAATGTAAGTTTGTATTCTTGCTCTAATTGCATTATAAACTGTGCTAATTTATCTAATAATTCTGTAGTAATTTTGGCATCTTCCGTTATAAAAAAAAGTAAAAATCTATTGTATTTTATTTTATATGTAACAGAAAACTCCGTCCAATCTGATAGGAAATTTTTAATTTTAGTTTCTAATTCATCTAATTCATTTGCATAAAATTTACGACTAGATGGATATAAAAAAACGCTTGCTTGTTCAGATAAATTCTGATAATTAATTAACATTTATAGTTGTTTTTAAAAGTGAAACAATATCTTTTTGAGTTGACAAACCCTTATCTTTATTATACCAAACTTGAATTTTCTGTTTAAATTCAGTATCTAAAGAACCGTGTTCTTTTTTATAAGCATTCACAATTTTGGTAAGCGTTTGTGGTCTAGGTCCCCAAGAATTTACCACATTAAGAGTTTCCTTTTCTAAAATTAGTAGTTTAGGGATTGCTTTTCCACCATTGGTTAAAAAATGTTGCATTAATTCATCATTTGTATCTCGCAAAACAATTTTCAATGCTATTTTAGAACTTAGAGATGCTATTTTATTTATAACTGGTAATGTTTGAGCGCCATCACCACACCAACTTTCCATTAAAACTAAAAAGATAAAATTTTCTTCTAAGTTATTTAATATAACCGTAGCTTCTTCGGTAAGAAGAAGTTTTTTATCTAAACGTTTCATTCGTTTATCGTTCAATAAACTGTAATGTGATAATGTTTCGGTTTGTATCAAACCAGTAGATTTATTTTCGGAAACTAATGTTGCAACTAAATCTCTAAATACTTGGTAGGATATTGCACTTTTTAAACTATTCTGTATGGTGTTTTTCATGAAATTTTAGACGAATAAAATCTTATACCTAACCTTAATTATGCTTTTTTTAATTCTGCATCAAATTTTAATTTTAAATTTTTCAGCATTTCTGTAGTCATTTTTTCTAAATCAAATTTAGGTTTCCAATTCCAATCTTTTTGCGCATCGGAATCATCGATACTTTGAGGCCAAGAATCTGCAATTTCTTGTCTAAAATCTGGGTTATATTCAATACTAAAATTAGTTATATGTTTATTTATTTCTAAAGCGATTTCTTTAGGAGTAAAATTAATTGCAGCGATATTATATGCTTTATATTCTTCACTTTTATCGGTAGCCATTAAATCAATAGTAGCTTTAATAGCATCGTCCATAAACATCATTGGCAATCTAGTGTTTTCACTTAAAAAACATTCGTAATGCTTTTCTTTAATCGCTTTATGATAAATTTCGATGGCATAATCTGTAGTGCCGCCGCCAGGATTTGCTTTCCAACTAATAATACCTGGATAACGAATACTTTTGACATTAACACCATACTTATCGTGATAATAAGCACACCATCTTTCACCTGCTAGTTTGCTAATTCCGTAAACCGTAGTTGGTTCTGTAACTGTATGTTGAGGCGTGTTTTGTTTTGGTGTAGAATTACCAAAAACAGCAATCGAACTAGGCCAAAACACTTTTTTTATTTTTTTATCTTTGGCAATATTTAAAATATGAGATAATGAATTCATATTAAGTCGCCAAGCTTTATCTGGGTATTTTTCTGCCGTTACAGATAGCATTGCTGCCATTAAATAGACTTGAGAAATTTTATACTTATCAATAATTTGTTCAATAGCTTCTTTATCCGTAGCATTTAAGATTTCGAAAACTCCAGATTGCATTAATTCTTCTGAACCTTCACGAATATCGGTTGCAATTACTTTATCATTACCATGCTTTTCACGCAATTTTAGTGTTAATTCGGTTCCTATTTGTCCACAAGCGCCGATAATTAAAATGGTGTCATTCATCACTAAAACTTATTTTATTTAAAAAGCAAATATATTCATTTTGATTGATGAAAATAATTTTTTTAGCATTAAAGAATATTTTTTTTAGTGTATTATTTCATAAATTAATCATAAAATAGTATTTCTATTAGGTTTATGATATCTAAGTATTTTAATATTGCTTATTTTTGTACTCTAATTTAAGTCTATGAGATTTTCTGTTTTATTTTTAATCACCATACTATTTTTGATTTTTTCTTGTAAAAAGGAAAAAAGTGTTACTAACATAAAAATAGAAACCGAAATTACTGAAGAACAAATAGAAGAACAAATTAATTCAAATATTATAGTATCTTCTTTAAGTTCAGAAGCAAAAAAAACAGTTGAAGTTTGGACTGAATATCAAAATATAGCAGATTTTATACCTCAATATTATAAAACTACAACTAAACAATCCTTATTTAACTCACAACGTTTAGCAGAGTTAACACAACAATTAAAAGATACTATTAGAATTGAAAAATTCGATATACCAAGTTTCAGAATTAGATTAAATGTACTTAATAATGTAGCACTACGTTTGGCAGATATGGATTCGATACCAAGTATCACCAATAAAGAAATAATACAAGAAAACACCAATATAACCAATGCTTTTAATGCAGTTAATGATAAAATTAATTTTATAATAAACAAAGAACAATTAGAACTAGATTTAAAAGAGTTCGATATTCTTTTTGAGAATAAAGATTCTTTGAAAAATATTGAAAGTGAAATTCAGACTTTAAAAACGAAAAAAAATAATGTGAAAAGAGTAAAAAAACGAATACAACCATTAAGGAAAGAATTAAATTAATAGGATGAAAAAAATAAGTTATCTGCTTATTCTATTGCTAATTATAAGTTGTAATGAAACCGTAAACGAAACAAAAATTAAATTAGAAGTAAATAATTTAGTAGATAATTGGCACAAAAATGTTGCAAATCAGAACTTCGATGCTTATTTTAACGCCATGACCGATGATGCCATTTTTATTGGTACAGATGCCTCTGAAAACTGGAATAAAGAAGCATTTAAAAAATTTGCAAAACCACATTTTGACAAGAAAAAAACTTGGAATTTTAAACCCCTAGAAAGAAATATTTATATCTCTGAAGATAAAAAAACAGTTTGGTTTGATGAATTATTAGATACTTGGATGCGGGTTTGTAGAGGTTCAGGTGTTTTAATAAAGAAAAATAATAGTTGGAAAATAAAACATTATGTGCTATCTACCACAATACCAAACGATTCAATGAAAAAAGTGGTAAAAATGAAAACTTTAAATGATTCTCTTTTTGTGGAAAACTTTAAATAAAACAGTTGATATAAATCCATAATATGGCTTATATTTGCAACCCCTTAAAAATAATAACATTAAATAAAAAATTATGAAAAAAAAATTAAAAAACAGTTTAGTATTACTCCTTTTTATCTTAGGAGTTGGATTTAGTTTTGGACAGACAACATTCTATACAGAGTCTTTTGAGACAAATGGTGTAGGCTATACTTTTACCGCAAACTCAGGTATGGACGGACAAGATTTTTTCGAAAGAACAAATCTTTCTGGAGCTCCTGCTCAGGAAACATTTACTTATAACAATTTTGATGGGTCGTTTTTTATTGCTGGAGAAGATATTGATGGTATTGCTGGAGGTACTGGCTCTAGAGTTGGTGAAGTTTTGATTTCTAATATTGATATTTCCAATCAAACTGCATTAGAGTTTATTGCTGCTTTTGCTTCAGGAACAGATATTGATATTGATGCTGCTGATGATGCTATGTGGGTTGAAATTAATATTGATAATATTGGTTGGGTTGAAATTGGTCGTTTTGAGGCAGATATTTCGTCAGGTACAAATAGTCAATTTGCTCAAGATACTACTGGAGATAATGTAGGCGATGGAACTTTATTAAATGGTACATTTACAGACTTTACTTTTCCAATTATAGGAATAGGTATTTCAATGGATGTTCGAATTAGTATGAATTTAAATTCTGGAGATGAAGAAGCTGCCTTTGATAATGTTAGAATAGCTGGAATTTCCTCTTCCACAGATACTACAGTTTCATTAATAAACACAACCTCAACAATAGCAGAAGATGGCGGTTCTATAGATGTTTGCGTAAGTATCACCAATGAAGACGCTACAAACGGAACAACAGTAGAATTATCTTTAGATATTGCAAGTACAACAACAAACGGAACAGATTATACAACAATATCATATCCTGCAACATTAACTTTTCCTGCTGGTTCTAGTGCAAATCAATGTGTGACTTTTACCATTATTGATGATGCGATAGTTGAAGCAGATGAAACAATTGTTTTAAATCTTCAAAATGTTAGTGGTGGAAACAATGCCACTTTAGGTGCAACAACACAACACATTTTAACCATTACAAACGATGACAGTCATAACAACTGTTTTACGGACAACGATGACTTCGAAAAAGTAGAAGTTACAACCAATACCGAAAACGATGTTTGGACATTTTCTGGTGGAACTTACAGTATGAATGGATTTAATTCGGGTGGAAGTGAAGAATCAAACCAATGGTTAATTTTAGGCGATTTAGATTTATCATCTTATAACGGAACTGAATTATTACAATTAGTTTTAGATGCTAATGAAGGTTTTGATGGCACAGATTTAACAATTAATATAACCGATTCTTATACTGGTTGCCCAGACGATGCTGGTAATTCTTGGGTGCAATTAGGTACAATTACAAATTCTGGAACTGCACAAACATTTGATATGTCAGTCGCTGCAGGAAGTAATTCCGTTTATATTGGTATTCAATATTCTGATAATGATGGTACTTATAGTGGTTGGGATTTATCAAATATTATTATTGAAACTGATAATCCTATCTGTTTTACAATTAACGCTCCTGTTATTTCAATTTGTGTAGTAACACCAACCGTAAGTTTTGATACTTCTTCAAGTTCGGTTACAGAAGGAGATGTTGGTTCAACCAATCACGATGTAGCAATTACAATAAGTGCAGATCCTATTGCAAACGTAGTTGTAGATGTTAATACAAATGCAATGTCTGCAACTCAAGGTTCTGATTATACAGGGATAACAACTACCATAACTTTTATGCCTGGTGGATTATTAACTCAAAATGTAACTATTCCAATTATTGGAGATACAGATGTAGAAGCAGATGAAACTTTTACCGTTGCTATAAGTATTAATTCTGGAACTGCTAATATTGGTACAAATCCACACACAGTTACCATTAATGATGATGATATTTTGGTAGTTACACCTTGTAGTGAACTTTTCTTTTCTAAATATGTAGAAGGTTCTAGTAATAATAAATATTTAGAAATTTATAACCCAACAAATTCTGACGTAGATTTAAGTAATTATAGTATCGTAAAATATACTAACGGATCTACTACTGCTTCTAGTCCTTTTAGTTTATCAGGTACTTTGTTAGCTAATGACGTTTTAATAATCGAAAGAGATATTGAGACTTTAGGTGTAAATGCTGATATTTCAACAAATAATACCATCATAATATTTAATGGTGATGATGTTATTGCACTACAAAAGTTTGGAACAAATATTGATATTATCGGAAAAATTGGTGAAGACCCAGGATCTGAATGGGTTAATAATGGTGTAAGCACTAAAGATATGACCTTAATACGAAAGGTAACCATACAACAAGGAGATAATGATGGGTCAGATGATTTTTTACCAGATACTGAATGGTTTGCATTACCACAAGACCAAGTAGATTATTTTGGTTTTCATGATTCACAATGTTCTGGCACTTCTTGTATTTCAACGACAGTTTGGAATGGTCTTTCTTGGTCTAATGGAGATCCAACAATAACTAGTATTGCTATTTTTGATGGGGATTTTAATGTGGATACTACTAATATTAATACTTGTGAAGCCTATGTAAGTTCAACAGCAACCTTAACTATAAAACCAACTCATTATTTAAATGTAAGCGAAGATATTACAAATACGGGTACAATAATCGTAGAAAATACAGGTTCTGTAGTACAAATTAATGACACTGCTATTGTAACTGGTAATGCAGCAGATTTTAATGTAGAAATAACAACTACAGTTTTACAAGATTCAGATCGTTTTACGTATTTCTCTTCACCAACAAATGCTGGTGATTTAGGTCATTTTTCTGGCTTTGCTTTAGCTAATTGGGAATATGACCCTACAATTCAAGATTGGAATTTCTTAGGTGATGGCACAACAACAGGAGTAATGAATGTAGGTCAAGGTTATGCCGTTAGAGCAGGTTCTGGCTCAACAGAAACTGTTAACTTCTCAGGAGCATTTAATAACGGTATGGTTACAAGACCATTATCATTTGATGTGTATAATAATGTAGTTGCAGATTATATAAACCCACTAGCAGGTAATGATGATTCTAATTTTGTTGGTAATCCATATCCTTCTGCAATAAGTGCAGATAATTTAATTAGTAATAATGATGTTTCTGGAGTTTATATTTGGACACATGGTTCTG
>CAYQTF010000102.1:0-9209 GCA_964420345.1 uncultured Flavobacteriaceae bacterium | reverse complement strand
CGTTAGTGTCATAATCTGTAGTAGTTGTATTTGGTGTTGCTACTGGTGGTACATTAGTAAATGTAATATTTACATTTGCCGTATCTGTACCGCCATTACCATCATTTATTGTATATGGTATTGTAAATGCTGTTGTGCTTCCTAGTGGTGGTGTTATTACTAACTCTCCACCAACTAATAATACCGAAGCACCATTAACTATTACTGGAGCGCCACCATCTACTATTGGTTGGCCATTTACTTCTGTTATTGTTAATGTATCTCCGTCTGGGTCACTATCTACACCATTGCCATTATCTACTAATGGGTTAACTGTTACATCAGTATCTATTGATGTGGTTGCATCATCGTCTATTGCTGTTGGTGCAGTGTTATTAAATGTAATATTTACCTGTGCAGTATCTGTTCCACCGTTTCCATCATCTATTGTATAAGGGAAAGATATTGGTGCTGTACTACCTGCTGGTGGTATTACTACTAACTCTCCTGCTACTAATGATACTGATGTACCATCTGCTAAAATTACTGGTGCTCCTCCATCTACTATTGGGTTACCATCTACCATTGTTATGGTTAATGGGTCGCCGTCTGGATCGCTGTCAACTCCGTTGCCGTTGTCTGCTAATACAGGTACGGTTACTGGTGTGTTAACTGTGGTTGTTGCATTGTCATCTTGTGCTATTGGTGCAGTGTTACATGCTGTTGCATCTGCTCCATTTTGACTTGCGCCGATACCTTGATCTACAGGATTACCTCCTATTAATACTTGACCATTGGCATCTACATTATTACCTAAGTTTAGTAATATTGGATTAGGTGATGTACCTGTGTAACCACCACCTGAGTTTCCGCCTAATAATAAACCGCCTGATGCGTCTACTTCTTCTGCTGTGGTAAATGTTCCGGCTCCTTCTAGGTAGTCTGGACATCCGTCACCGTCACTATCTAAATCTAAACAATCAATAATACCGTCACCATCTGAATCTCTTACTGGTATTAAATCTATTGTTGAAGGTGTTACAGAAAATTTATCCGCTTGACTTACTGTTGCACCAAAAGAACCGTCTGAATTGTGCCCTACAAAACAAAATTTGTTTTGTATAGCGTCAAAATAAACAGTTACGTGACCACCATTACCTAATCTAACAGGTTCTCTATCAAATGCATCAGCAACGCCGCTGTTGCTATTATCTACATCTATATAAGTATTATTATCATACGAAGGTATTCCAGCAAACATTTGAGTGGTTGCTAAAGCTTCTGAAATGGTACTGGAACTATTATAACCCCATAATAAAATTTCTCTTGTTGTACCATTATCTCTAATTGCACCTGCAGTACCATAATAACTAGAAGAACTTTGACCTGAAAGATATATTACATTTTCTAAATCTACATTTGCTGAAGTCTGTACGGTTACCCAAGTTGTTGAATCTGCAGTAGAACCATTTCCTAAAGCACCTGTATCATTTTTTCCCATACTATATACTTTCCCGTTTGGATGTAATAATAAGTACGACATTGAACTTAAACCACTTGGGTTATTAGCATTTGAATCGTCTTCCCCTGCTACAAGTTCAATTTGTACAGGTACTACAGAGCCAGAAAATGCGGCAGGACTTGTCATTAATGTTGCTTGACCTCTAGCAGCGGAAACTGAACCATCACCTAAATAAGTTTCAAAACCCCAAGTATATAAGCTACCATCTGCTTTCATAGCAATAACACCTGTTTCTGCCATTTCAAAATCAACTATACCTGTTAAGTCTGCACCTAAAGTATCTTGAACTTTATGCCAATTAGCGTCAGCTGTAGCATTTGAATTATCACCGTATATATGACCAGATTGAGTACGCTCTGAAGAACCCATAATCCAAATTTCACCTGCTGTAGTTCTAAAACCAAAAGCACCTGCTGTTGCTTTAGTATCTGCAACATCACCCATAGCAACACCTCCTGGCAATGCTAAATTTTGAAAAGAACTATCTGCTGTAACCGTGCCATCTATCACTTCATTTTCTGAACCCCAAACATAAAAATTAGTTGTTGTCCATAAAATAAATTGCGGGTCTGAACCATCACCACCTACGGCTTTAATAGGATCGCCACTAAATACTGGCCAATTGGCATCGCCGTTTACTACACCTGCGATTGCTCCACCAGACACTATCTGTGTAAAGGTATCAATTAAGCTAGTACCTGTTGGATTGGCATCTTGACCTGAAATCCAAACAACACCATTTGTTGAATTTATAATGTTTGCATGATACAAAGGCCAGAAGAAATCTTCTGGTAATGTTTGTGTACCACAACCTTCATTAGTGTCTAAAATACCATCGTTGTCATCATCTAAATCTACGTTGTCTGGTATTAGGTCGCCGTCGGTGTCGGTTGCTACTGCTGCTGCAACACTAACCCTCAAATTTGCTTGGTTAGATGTGGCTGCTTGATTATTACCATCTAATGTATAATCATCGTTTACGGTATAAGATTTATTTGCATCGCCTGTAAAACCAAGGTTTGGATTAAAAGTTACATCGCCATTTGCAATAACACTCCAATCTCCATCGGCAGTTGTTATGGCATTTTGAATACCTGCGGTTGCAGGATCTAAATCTACTGTTGCATTGTCTATATTGCCATCAAAATCTACATCTGTACTGGTAACATTAAATGTTATTGCTGTATTTTGTGCTGTATTTACAATATTGTCATCTGCTACGGGTATTGAATTTATTGCATTAATGGTAACTGAAACTTGAACAGATTCAAATTGAAAATCACCTAAAGTCCCTGGTGAGTTTTCACCAGGTAATAATTGTAAAAATTGAGTAGTTGAACCTGCGGTAAACTGAAACCTTGTTGTACCCCAAGAATCTTCTGTAATTGACGTTAAAGTTTGTATTGGGGTTCCACCAATAATGAATCTAAACTCATCATTATATAATGGTGAATAAGGGAGGCTACCTTGACCATTATTATTTGTTCTTGCTGTTAAGGTGTATAATGTCACTTCATAATCTCTACCTACGGTTAGGCCTGTTATAGTTGTGCTCACTATTTCTTCTGCCCCAGCAGAACCTAAATCTCGTATTGAAATCCAAGTTGTATGTCCGTTAGGTGGTAAAGGTAATGGTGCGCCAATCCATGTTGCTCCACCGCCACCTGTACCTGCAGCCGCAGCTTGATTTGCATTAGATACATCTGGTGTGCCAGAATCTACGATCCAACCTGGTGGTGCACATACTGCACAGACTCCACTACCGTTTGAACCTGATAGTGACTGTGTATAAATATTAGACACATTAAAAAAACTGATTGCCAGAAATAGTATTAACAGTTTTTGTTTAAATTGATTTGTTACTTGAGTAATTCTTTTCATTTGCTTACTATTTTAATTAATATTTACCTCTATGTTAGTTTGAGAGGGCTTGATTTAATGATTATTATAATAAACCCGAATACAATTTTTAAAGAAAAATTATGGTAAAATTTATTTTTATGTATTGATTCGGGTTATTTTATTGTTTTCCCATCCCAGCCTTCCCTGAGGAAAGGGGTTAATTAGTGGTTTGAGATTATTTGTTACTGGTTGTTTTGTTATTATTACCCATTTATTGGGTTTGTTTACTCCTTTTTATTGGGTACATTTAACCCATTTATTGGGTTTCTGATTTCTTTAATAGGGTATGTGATACCCAATTATTGAGGATCTTATACCCATTCATTGCGGTTTATACCCTCTTTAATTGGGGGTGTGCCACCCATTTAATGGGCGTACTATACCCATTTGTTGCTGTTTTCCCATCCCGACCTTCTCTAAAGAAAGGGGTTAGTTAGTCATTTATTATTACTATTGGTTATTGTTGTCATCATTGTCATTATTTGACCTGCCACCTTTACTATGAAAAAATTGTTTTAATTCTTGATGTAATGTTGTGGTGCCTGGTACGTTTTCACCACTTAAAAATTTTATGTTTCTATAAAAAGTTAAAGCATTAAAGTAATTGTCATGGTCTAGTACTATTTTGGTATCTGTAAATTGTTCGGTTAAACCACTAATACGGTTTAGTCTGTTTTCTATTTGTGTTCTTGCGTCATAGTCTTTGTCAAATTCTGTTTTGTCTAAAAAATTGGGTACGTGTCTTGGGTTTTGCTCCATTAATATTTTTGCTTTGTTTACAAAGAGTTTGTTTTGCTCTGCAATGCTACCGTATTGTTGTCTTTCGTCTGGGGTTAGATTTACGGTTTTACCTCTTAATACTCCTGCAATATTATCTAATGCGGTGTCTAGAGTTTGTAATTCTGCTTCTGTAAATGTTACGCTAATTAAGTTTTCGAATGCCATTTTTTTGTTTTTAGGTTATTATTATTATTATTATGTTGTTGCCTTCTTGAAAGTAACTGTATCTGTTAAACCAATTATTTTTCAAAATTTTATTTACTAATAAAAATGTATTCTTTGTAAGGAAAGAATTTTATATTACCATACTATATTTTATGTTAATTTTAAGGGGAAAGGAAATTTAACATAAATAACACTATAACAAATGTAGGGTTTTTTTTTAAAATAAGTGACGTTTAATGTTTTTTTTTAGAATATCCTTAAATCCGTAATATTTAGTATAGATTCTTAAATTTACTTTTTGAATAATTTATATAACTCAACTTTTAATACACCTTGACCAATACCGTGAACAAAAACTACTCTTTGAATATTATTTTTAATGACAAATTTTATCTTTTGATTTGCGAAATTAATTTGACGGTTTAATATGTCGAAATTACTTAAATATTGGTTCTATGTTGTTTATAGTGGGTAGTATTATATTTTTAATATTAGTGAAATGTAAAAAAATTCCAAAAATCAAGTTACAAATTCCAAATAAATCCCAACATTTAAATATCAAAATACAAACAAAGTCTTACATTATATCAAAAATTAGTAATAATAAAAGGTATTAAACCTCAGGGCAAGCGCTGAACCCAATAATAACCCCGAAGTGTCGGGAGACCCAAGGGTCGAGGTATTAAACCAATATCCCGCTGAAAAAGCGGAATTAGTTCGATTTATCAAGCCAAAGGCATGACTACTAAAAAATTGAAAATAATTTTTTAGAGTCTCACGAATAAACAAATTTAATGTTTGATTTTTTAAAACTTTATTTTTGTTTTTTATTTAGGATTTGGAACTTGATTTTTGGAATTTAAAATAATACCCACTATAAACAACATAGAATCTAAATATTTATTTGATTTTGTTATCTGATGAATGTGTAAATCGACTTCTAATATTTCTTGATTTAGTGACTTTTTTTCTTTCTTTTTTATCGAAGTTTTTACTTCTTTAATAAACGATTTATGGTTTTCGACAAAAGATTCATTAAAGTTAAATATTTTAACTACCTCATTATGGAGATGTGTATATACAAAGCCGTTTTCGTCTTTGAGTTTTATTTCGCGTTGGTTTATTTCAATGATTAACCCTGTAATATCATTATCTATTACGGAAACTTTTTCGCCTAAATTAAATTCATCTAATCTCATAATCTTTGCAAAAATATTATTTTATTGTCGGTATCTTCATATAAAAAGTTATTTTTATACCACTTTATGACTTTAAGTATTATCACATTTTTAGAAAAACACTTATTATCTTGTCCTTGGAAAAAAACAGGAATAGATTGCATGGGTTGTGGTATGCAGCGTTCATTAATTCACTTATTAAAAGGAGAATTTGTAGAGGCTTTTTATATGTATCCACCAATTTATACCATTATTATTATGTTTTTATATTTGGGTTTACATTTAAAATTTCAATTTAAAATGGGTCATAAAGTATTATTGAGTTTATTTATTCTTAACATTTTAATTACCTTTGTAAACTATTGTATTAAATACATATTTTAATTAACTAAATTTATATTATGAAAGAAAAATTACCAAATGCAACCGCATCTCTAGTTTTAGGGATTTTATCTATTGTTTTTTGTTGGTGTTATGCTGTTCCTGGAATTATTATGGGCATTATCGGACTTATACTAGGAAACAAAGCAGTAAGATTACATAATGAAAATCCTGAGCAATACGATGGTGTTGGAAATGCAAAAACTGGAAAAATTACAGCAATGATAGGTCTTATTTTAACTGTTTTATTTTCAGCGTATTTATTTTGGATGCTTTCTAAAATTGGTTGGGACGCATTATCTGATCCTGAGTTATTACAAGAAAGAATACAAGAGTTACAAAATTAGAAAAAAATTATTGTGTATTTGTTCTTGATAAATTCGCTAAATACCAAGAACAAATACATAAATAATTATTTTTAAACTTCAATATTTTTATCGTAAGGTAAGGTTTTTAAAATATGCTCAATAACATTAACACGAGCATTTGTTTTTCTGTTTGCTCGTATCACTTTAAATTTTTTAGAGTCTCACGAAAAAAAATATGGCAATACCAAAAATAAATTAAACGATTAAAATAGAATTATTTTTGTAACTTTGTGATATGCCAGAGATAAGTAGATTTTACGGAATTATAATTAAAATGTTTTTCAATGAACACAATCCACCACATTTTCACGCAGAATATCAAGGGTTTAAAGTATCAATATCAATTAAAGATGGAATTGTAGAAGGAAAAATGCCTAAAAGAGCATTGAAATTAATTTTTGAATGGTTAGAAATTCACAAAGACGAATTAACTGAAAATTGGAAATCTATTAAAGAAACTGGAGATTATAATAAAATTGAACCATTAAATTAAACAGTATGATTGTAAGTGTAACAAAAGCGGAATATATCAAAGACTATTTCATTATGCTAAATTTTGATAATGGTAAAAAAGGTATGGTAAATTTAAAAGCAACAATTTTTAATGATAAAAGAAAAATTTTTAAAGCATTAAGAAGTGTTGAATATTTCAAAAAATTTACGTTAGGAAGTTGGACATTAAATTGGGAAAATGAACTCGATTTATCGCCTGAATATTTGTATGAATTAGCAATGAAAAAAGAATAAAAAGTCCATAATAAAATATAAAAACAATAAAGGTTTTGTGTTTAATTCAATGTTGGTTTTGTGTCTCAAAAGTCAGTGTTTAAAACAAAAATTAGAGTATATCTAATCCTTTACTATCTTACATTAGTCGTTAGAACACATCCTTAATTTGCGCAACAAATGTTAGAATGGGCAGAAGAAATGAAAGCACAACAGTAACTGTATATGTAAAAAAACCAAATTTTAAATTAGAATTTGGTTTTTTTTAATTTACACTTCAATATTTTTATCGTAAGGTAAAGTTTTTAATATATGCTCAATAACATTAACTCGAGCATTTGTTTTTCTGTTTGCCCGTATAACTTTAAATTTTATTCCTTTATTTAATTTTATGTTTAAAAACATTTTATTTTTATAGTTGGTATAAACGTCCCATAAAACTTGTGCTTTCTCATCTACCTTTGTCATTTTCCACTGTTTTAAAGGATCTGATTTAATAGAATCAAATCGCTTTATCTGTTCGTTTTTAGAAATTGATAAATATATTTTCACCAAACGTATTCCTGAATCGGTTAGCATTTTTTCAAAATCATTTACATGGTTCATGAAATTGTCATATTCCTTTTCGGTACAGAAGCCATTTACTGGTTCTACTACTGCTCTATTATACCAAGATCTATCAAAAAAAACCATTTCCCCTGCTTTTGGTAATTCTTTTGTATATCTCTGAAAATACCATTGACTTTTTTCAACATCGGTTGGTTTTGGCAATGCTATAATTCTTAATTCACGTGGATTCATTCTTTCAGTAACTCTCCTAATTGCACCACCTTTTCCTGCTGCATCTCTACCTTCGAATATAATAATAACGCGTTCTTCATTTTTCATGACCCAAGTTTGCAATTTTATTAATTCTACTTGAAGGTTTTTTAATCGTTTTTCGTAATTTACAAAACGAACCGCTTTATTAAAATTAATGGGTTCTTTTCTTAACAATGCTAACATTCCTTTTTTGGAATTTAACTTTTTTAAATTGTCTTCTGTAAATATATTTTCTTGTTGTTGTTGTTGTTGTTGCATTCTCTATTTTTTATTAGATCTATAATAACGCATTATGATATTTGGATCTGGCAATGTGGTTGTTTTTACATTACTTTTATTATCATAGTCAAATTTTGATAAAATATAACGGATACTTTCTAAACGTGCTTCTAATTTATTGTTAGTTTTCACAATAACCCAAGGACAATATGAGGTATGTGTTTTACTGAACATTTGCTCTTTATAATGCGAATATGAATCCCATAATTCTTGTCCTTTTTGATCTACTGGGCTAAATTTCCATCTTTTTAAGGGGTTTTCTAATCTTCCATCGAATCTTTTTTGTTGTTCTTCTTTTGTTATGGAAAACCAAAACTTAATAATCTCCACACCAGATTCGTATAACATATGTTCGAATTCTGGTACTTGCACCATATATCTTTTATATTGATCTTCATTACAAAAACCCATTACTGGTTCTACTACTGCTCTGTTATACCAAGATCTATCAAAAAAAACCATTTCACCTGGGTTTGGTAATTGCTTAACATAACGCCTGAAATACCATTGTCCTTGTTCGGTTGTTGTTGGTTTTGACAAGGCAACCAAACGCATGGAACGTGGGTTTAAATGTTCGGCAAATCTTCTTATAGATCCGCCTTTTCCTGCAGCATCTCTACCTTCAAAAATAATAGCTACACGTTTGTTATTATTTTGAATCCATTGTTGTAATTTTACTAATTCAACTTGTAAATATTTTAATTCTTCTTCGTATTTTAAAATATTTAATATTTTTTTATTCCCTTTTTCTTTAACAATTTTTAATAAATCATCTTTAGATTTAACGGATAAAAATTCATCTTTTGTTATCATTATTAATTCTTTTCTTTATCAAATATAGGTGTTTTTACTTGTTTTTTATTAATCGTATAAAAATAAAAAAATAAAACATACTACTTTATGATATTTATCATATTAATGTAATGCTAAAGTTGAATGTGAAGTTGAAGTTAAATAAAAGGCATTAAACCTCATGGCAAGTTCTAAACCCAATAATAGTTCCGATAGACACTTCGGTACGGAATACCCATCACGCTAAAGACGTGATAAAAGGGGTCACATATAAAAGTTGGGGAGAATTATAAAATGATTTTTTCAAAACATTAC
>CAYQTF010000101.1:0-9242 GCA_964420345.1 uncultured Flavobacteriaceae bacterium | reverse complement strand
ATGCAAAAAAAACGAGTATTCCTCCTAGACGCTTTCGCCTTAATATTTAGAGGTTATTACGCCTTAATTAAAAACCCAAGAATCAATTCTAAAGGTATGGATACTTCGGCAATTTTAGGTTTTATGAACTCAATGTTAGATGTAATACGTAGAGAAAAACCCGATTTATTAGCAGTTGCATTCGATAAAGGTGGTTCGGTTGCAAGAAGAGACGCATTTCCTGCATATAAAGCAAATCGGCAAGAAACACCAGAAGCCATTAAAATTGCGGTGCCATATATTCATAAAATATTAGAAGCAATGCAAATTCCCATAGTTGAGGTTGCAGGTTATGAGGCAGATGATTTAATTGGTACATTAGCAAAACAAGCCGAAAAACAAGGTTTTGAGATTTTTATGGTTACACCAGATAAAGATTTTGCGCAATTGGTAAGCGAAAATATTTTTATGTACAAACCTGCAAGAATGGGTAATGGTATTGAAATTTGGGGAGTTGACAAAGTAAAAGAAAAGTTTGAAATCGACGATCCAATTCAAGTGATAGATTATTTAGGAATGATGGGTGATGCAGTCGATAATATTCCAGGTTTGCCTGGAGTTGGCGACAAAACAGCCAAAAAATTCTTAAAAAAATACGGTTCTATGGAAAATCTGCTTAAAAACACAGCAGATTTAAAAGGGAAAATGAAAGAAAAAGTAGAAGCAAATGCTGATTTAGGATTGCTTTCAAAACAATTAGCAACCATAATGTTAGATTGCCCTGTGGAATTTAACGAAGATAATTATAAACTTACCCAACCAAAATTTAATGAAGTAAGCGAAATTTTTCAAGAGTTGGAATTTCGTAGAATGTGGAATACGCTAAATAAAATTTTTGTTAATCCAGCAAGTGCAGAAGGACAAATTAGAGAATCAAATACCAAAGACCAAATACCAAAGACTAAAGACCAAAACCCTAGCGGACAATTAGATTTATTTGCTTCGCCTTTAAGTGAAAGTATTCCTGAAATACAAGGTTTTAAAACTGCTGAAAATACCGAACATTTTTACCAGAGTTTAGAAACACCAATGGCAAGAAAATTATTTATTGGTAAGTTGTTACAACAAAAATCGGTTTGTTTTGACACCGAAACTACAAGTCTAAATACTTTAGAAGCCGAATTAGTAGGTATCGCATTTTCTTACGAAAAAGGTAAAGGTTATTATATTCCGTTTCCTGAAAATAAAGAAGAAGCACAAGTTATTATCGAAGAATTAAGACCTTTTTTTGAAAATGAAAACATCGAAAAAATTGCTCAAAATATAAAATATGACATTAAAGTTTTAGCCAATTATAATTTAGATGTAAAAGGTAATTATTTTGACACTATGATTGCGCATTATTTGTTGCAACCAGATATGCGTCATGGCATGGACGTTTTAGCAGAAACGTATTTGAAATATCAACCAATTTCAATAGAAAAATTAATCGGTAAAAAAGGAAAAAATCAACGCTCTATGCGAAGTGTTGAAATGAAATTGCAAACCGAATATGCTGTAGAAGATGCAGATATTACTTTTCAATTAAAACAGATTTTTCAAGAAAAACTAAAAGGTAAAAACTTAGAAAAACTCTTCCAAGAAATTGAAATTCCGTTAGTAAAAGTATTAGCAAAAATGGAAATGGAAGGCATTAATTTAGATACAAATTTTCTAAACGGCTTATCAAAAAAACTAACCGATGATATTATAACTCTAGAAAGTAAAATACACAGAGTTGCTAATGTGGCCTTTAATTTAGCATCACCAAAACAACTTGGCGAAGTACTATTTGACCATTTAAAATTAGTAGAAAAACCTAAAAAAACCAAAACAGGTCAATATGCAACTGGCGAAGAAGTACTTAAAAAATTAGCCAAAGAGCATGAAATTATTCGTAATATTTTAGAATGGCGTGGTTTGGTAAAACTAAAAAATACCTATGTAGATGCTTTGCCAAATGAAGTAAACAAAAATTCAAAAAGAATTCACACAACCTATATGCAAACTGTAGCATCAACAGGTAGGTTAAGTTCTACAAAACCTAATTTACAGAATATTCCGATCCGTACAGAACGTGGCAGGCAAGTTAGAAAGGCATTTGTGCCAAGAGATGAAAATTATACGTTGGTAGCAGCAGATTATTCTCAAATTGAATTACGTTTAATTGCCGAAATGAGTGGCGAAGAAACCATGAAAAAAAGTTTTTTAAACGGAGAAGATATTCATAAAGCAACAGCTTCAAAAGTATTTAATGTTCCTTTAGAAGAGGTTACAAAAGACCAAAGAAGTCAAGCAAAAACCGTAAATTTTGGTATTATTTATGGTGTTTCTGCTTTTGGTTTAAGCCAACAAACAAATGTAAGTAGAAGTGAAGCGAAAGAATTAATTGATGCATATTATACAACCTATCCAACATTAAAAGAATACATTTCTAAACAAGTAAATTTGGCAAGAGATAAAGGTTATGTAGAAACACTTTTAGGCAGAAGACGTTATTTAAAAAACATAAATTCTAATAATTCATTTGTACGTTCTGGCGATGAACGTAATGCAGTAAATGCACCAATTCAAGGAACTGCGGCTGACATTATTAAAATTGCCATGATTAATATTCAAGAAAAATTAGAAGTAGGGAATTATAAAACTAAGATGTTACTACAAGTACACGATGAATTGGTTTTTGATATACATAATGATGAATTGGAAGAATTAAAACCAATCATAAAGCAAGAAATGGAAAACGCTTTTAAACTCAGTATTCCGTTAGTTGTAGATATGGATCAAGGTGATAATTGGTTAGATGCACATTAATTTTATAACCCTGCCAGAGTTTAAAACTCTGGCAGGGTTGAAAATAACAGATGCAACGAATATCATGAACTTTAAAAATCCGTAAAAAAATCAGTTTAACTCGTGTTCTATTTTATTGCTTTTACAAAAAATGTTCGAAACAAATAAAATATACAAAACCTGCAAAAACGATGTTTTAAAAACATTATTATATTTTGATGCGTTTCAATACCCGTTAACATTAGAAGAAATTGTGTTGTTTAGCCAATTTTCATTGGAAGAAATCAAAGAAAGTTTAGAACAATTAATTACCAATAAAACCATTTTTAAATTAAAAGAATTTTATGCGATTTCCGAAAAAACTTGTCGAGTTGAAAGACGAGAAATCGGAAATAAAAAAGCAAAACAAATTCTTAAAAAAGCAAAAAAAGTATCTAATTTTATCAGTCAATTTCCGTTTGTAGAAGCCGTATTTTTATCTGGATCTTTATCTAAAGGTTATTTTGGCAAAGATGATGACATAGATTATTTTGTAGTAACCAAACCGAATCGTGTTTGGGTAAGTAGAACATTGTTAATTGCTTACAAGAAAGTATTTTTACTTAACTCTAAAAAATATTTTTGCGTAAATTATTTTATGAGTACAAATGCTTTAGAAATTGAAGAAAAAAATAGATTTACAGCAACCGAGTTTGTTACATTAATACCAATGAGTGGTAATGGTGTTTATAAAGAATTGCAAAATAATAATCCGTGGGTTTTAGATTATTTTCCTAATTATGACACTAATAAAAAATCGATTCCGATAAAAATAAAATTGTTTAAACGATTTTCAGAATATGTGTTAAATGGAAAATTTGGCGATAGATTAGAAAATAAATTTATGAAAATCACTAAAAATCATCAACAAAAAAAGTTTAAAAAATTAATCAAAAAAGATTTTGAAATTGCTTTTAAAGGTGACAAAAACACTTCTAAACATCATCCAGACAATCATCAAAAAAGAGTGTTAAATTTATTAAATGAAAAAATTAAAGCATTTAATTTGGAACATCAATTAACTGTGCCGCTTGAATAATAAATAAACTCTTTGCGACCTTGCAAAAATTTAACCGCAAGGAACGCAAAGGAAAATCGCAAAGTACGCAAGGAAAAATAATCTTTGTGACCTTTGCGAAAACTTTGCGACCTTTGCGGTTAAACATAAAATATGAATATACTATTCACACATTCTTACTTCTATAAAATGGATGCCAAACAATGGCAAAATCAAACACCATTTTTACCATTAGGCACAATTTACGCAGCAAGTTTATTGCGTGAAAATAATTATACTATTTCGCTTTTTGATGTTGGCTTAAAAGATAATCCACAAGAAATAAAACCAATTTTAGAAAAAGAAAATCCAAAATTTCTGGTTATTTATGATGATGGTTTTAACTACCTAACCAAAATGTGTTTAACCAATATGCGCGAAGCTTGTTTTGAAATGATTAAATTAGGTAAAGAGCAAGGTTGTACCGTAATTATTTCTAGTTCAGACAGTACAGATCATTCCGAGAAATATTTAGAAAAAGGTGCCGATTTTATTATTTATGGCGAAGGCGAGAATACTTTACTAGAACTTATTTCTTTTCTTGATGAAAAAGACGGAAGACAGAAGATGAAAGACAAAAGACAGAAGACGGACGACGGAAGACGGAAGACAAATTCTACTTCAAACACAAATATCATTTCGATAAAGCAAGGAACGAACAACGAGAAATCTCAAACACAACTTTGCGACTTTGCGACTTTGCGAGAAATAAATGGAATAATTTACCATACAAATCCGCGAAAATCTGCGAAATCTGCGGGAGAAAAACAAAGCCTTAGTGCCTTAGTACCTTTGCGAGAAAAAATAAAAACAAAACCAAGAAAAAACCTAAAATCCTTAGACGAATTACCGTTTCCTGCATGGGATTTAGTTGACATAAATTCCTACAAAGAAATTTGGAAAAACAGCAAGCAAAAATTCGCTTTAAATCTCGCAACAACTCGTGGTTGTCCATACAAATGTAATTGGTGTGCAAAACCAATTTATGGTCAACGTTACAATTCACATTCGCCAAAAAGAGTAGTAGAAATGATTTCTTACTTATCTAAAAATCATCAAGTAAATAGATTTTGGATGTGTGACGATATTTTCGGATTAAAACCAAATTGGGTACAAGAATTCAACCATTTATTAAAAGAAGAAAATTTAAAAATAAAGTATTATATTCAGTCAAGAGCCGATTTATTGTTAAAAGAAGATAATATAAATGCCTTAGTAGAAAGTGGTTTAGAAGAAGTTTGGATTGGTGCAGAATCTGGCTCACAAAAAATATTAGATGCAATGGATAAAGGTACAACCATAGCACAAATAGAAAACGCAACTAAATTATTACAAAGTAAAGGTGTTAAAGTAGCCTTTTTTATTCAATATGGTTATATAGGTGAAACCGAAAAAAATATTAAAGAAACCATCGACTTAATTAAGCGATTAAAACCAGATAATATTGGTGTTTCGATTTCTTATCCGTTACCAGGAACTTCGTTTTACGAAAAGGTAAAACATCAATTTAAAGGAAAACAAAACTGGAAAGATTCAGACGATTTAGCATTACTTTTTAAAAGTACATTTAATCAAGAATATTACAGAAAATTACAACGTTATACACATAAAGTATTTCGAAAATCACAAGGAATTACATTTCTTAAAAAAGGAAAAATATTTAGTAATTTAAGAGCGATTATCTTGTTAGGTTATTATGTGCCAAGTGCTTTTTTTGATGGGATTTCTTTGTCTAAAATGGAAAATTTAAAATGATTGTTACACAAAGATCCACAAAGAAAAAGGGAAGATTCACAAAGAAAAATAAAACTTCGTGTGACTTTGTGAACCCTTTGTGCATCTTTGTGCAATAGCATGATGAAAAAAGACTTCGACCACATAGCAAAAGATTACGACCAAGATTTTACACATTCTGAAATTGGTAAATGTCAACGTAATTCGGTTTACAGATACTTAAAGGAATTACCTAAAAATCTAAACATTCTAGAATTAAATTGCGGTACTGGCGAAGATGCAATTTGGCTTGCTAAACAAGGAAATCAAGTTCTAGCAACCGATATTTCTGATGAAATGATAAAAGTAGCAAAGCAAAAAGGGGCGGAAATAAATAACTTAAAATTTGAAACAATTGACATTAATAAACTTAGCGACCTTTGCGAATCCTTAGTGACCTTTGCGGTTAAATCAAAATTTGATCTTATATTTTCCAACTTTGGTGGTTTAAACTGCCTAAGCAAAAAAGAATTAAAAAACTTCTTTCATTCTGCGAGCCAATTATTACACAAAAACGGAAAATTAATTTTAGTAATAATGCCAAAAAACACACTTTGGGAAAGATTTTATTTTATATTAAAAATAGATTTTAAAAAAGTATTTAGACGAAACACAAACAAAGCATTAGAAGTTAATGTAGAAAATAACCCCGAAGTTTCGGGAGTAAAAACTTGGTATTATAACCCAAAAGATATTAAAGAAATTGCAAAGCCGTATTTCAAAATGGTAATAACAAAACCTATCGGGTTTTTCATTCCACCATCTTATTTAGAAAATTATTTTAAAAAACATAAGCGATTATTACGTATTTTAGACCAATTAGAAAAAAGGATAGGTAAATTTGGATTTTTATCAAGATTTTCGGATCATTATTTAATTGAGTTGGTGTTTAACCGCAAGGAACGCAAAGAAAAATCGTAAAGTTCGCAAGGAAAATAATCTTTGCGACCTTTGCGAAAACTTAGCGATCTTTGCGGTTAAGAAAAATAAAAAATGATACTACTAACACACGCATATTTCATTGCCGAAGATGAAAAAGAACAGCAAATTATGAAACCTTATCCACCATTAGGTTTGTTGTATGTATCTGCCTATTTAATAGAAAATAATTTTAAGAATACCATATTCGATTCCACTTTTTCATCCAAAGATAAACTAAAAGAATTTTTACTAAAAAACAAACCTGAAATAGTTGCTTTATATACTAATATTGTTACTAAGTTAAACGTTTTATCCATAATTAAATTCATCAAAACCGAAGAAAGTTTACAACACACAAAAATAATTCTTGGCGGTCCAGATTTGACTTATAATGTAGAAAATTACTTAGATAATGGTGCAGATTTTTTAGTATTAGGTGAAGGTGAACAAACGATGTTGGAATTGGTAGAGTTGTTACACAGAGATTCACAGAGAAACACAGAGATACACAGAGTAAACTCATTATCCAAAATTCAAAATTTAAAAAAAATCACTGGTATTGCTTTTAAAGAGTCAGTTCTACAAAAATCTGCGAAACCGATAGGTTCAACGATACAATTAAAAAACAATAAAAAAGAAAGAGTTAAATCTGCGGGAAACATTATAAAAACAAAACCAAGGCAAAAACTAAAAGACCTCACAAATTTACCTTTACCAAACCGAAAAGGAATAAATCTACAGAAATATTTAGACGTTTGGAAAGAACGACACGGCAAAAACACCATTTCCGTAAGTACACAAAGAGGTTGTCCTTACACTTGCAAGTGGTGTTCTACAGCAGTTTACGGGCAAAGTTACCGACGAAGACCAGCAAAAAAAGTAGTAGAAGAATTGCAATTATTAAAACAAGAATATAACCCAGATTCTATTTGGTTTGTAGACGATGTTTTTAGTGTAAGCCATAAATGGATACGCGAATTTCATGCGGAAACTGTTAAACAAAATTGCGTAATTCCGTTTGAATGTATCACAAGAGCAGAACGCTTAAACGATGAAATTTTACAACTCTTAAAAGAAGCAGGTTGTTTTAGAATTTGGATTGGTGCAGAATCTGGTTCACAAAGAATTATTGACAAAATGGATAGACGAGTTGATGTAAATGTAGTTAGAGAAACCATTCAAAAAACCAACAAAATTGGCATAGAAACTGGTACTTTTATTATGGTTGGTTATCCTACAGAAACCGAAGCCGATATTTACGAAACCATTCATCATTTAAAAGTGTCTAACCCTAGTCAGTTTACTATTACGGTTGCATACCCAATAAAAGGAACTTCGCTTTATACTGAAACCGAAAAAGATTTTACCAAACAATTAATTTGGAAAAACTCAACCGATAGAGATATTGATTTCAAAAGAAATTATAAACGAAAATACTACGATTATGCCGTTAGAAAAATTGTAAATGAAGTGAATTATCACAAAGAAACCCTTAAAGGAAAAAATAAAAATTTGATTAAATTAGCAAAGCTAAAAACCAAATCTTTTCTTGCAGAAATAGGAATGAAAATTTTTAAATAAACCAACAAAAACCTCACAGGTTTTAAAAACCTGTGAGGTCTAAACAGTTTTATAAATGGATTTTAACAACTTCAAAAATAAAAATAACATTGTAATTTTAACCGAAATAAAAAATAATTTTTCATCGAAATATCTAAGCATTCGCAAAAAAGAAAATCGTGTATTAGTTGATAATGAAGTGAGAATATTACCTCTAACAACAAAACAAAACCCTAATGCTAACGAATGGAAAGTTCGACAAAAAACCACCAATCGCTTTGTTAAATATCTTCAAACCAAGAATAAAAATTTAACCATTTTAGACATTGGTTGTGGTAATGGTTGGTTTTCTAATTTAATGGCAAAACTAAAAAATAATGTGGTTGGTTTAGATGTGAATTTGGAAGAATTAGAACAAGCAAATCAGGTTTTTAATACCACTAAAAATTTACAATTTGTTTATGCAGATTTATTTCAAGATAATTTACCTTTTAAAAATAAGTTTGACATTATTACTTTAAATGCTTGTGTTCAGTATTTTAAAGATTTTGATTTACTAATTTCTACCTTAAAAAAGTTTTTAAAACCAAATGGCGAAATTCATATTTTAGATTCACCTTTTTACGATGTCTCGGAAATAGATAATGCTAAAAAACGAACTTTGGTTTATTATACAAAAATGGATTTTCCGGAAATGGCAAATTTTTACTTTCATCATTCTAAAGATAAAATTAAGGATTTTGAAGTTTTGTATCAACCTAAAAAATCTTTTTTAAATAAAATATTAAGTAAAAATGACTCGCCTTTTTTGTGGTTGTTTTTAAAAAATTAACTCTACTAGGGTTTGAAACCCTAGTAGAGTTAATTTTATCAAGAAAGTTCTTCATGTTTAATAAAAACATCTGCCAACTTTTTTTCAAAAGAAAAATTATAATAATTATAATGACAACGTAATTTTGCCAAAAACTGCATTGGTTTTAAAAAAACATTTTGTTTAGAATATGCTAATTTCATATAAAACTTAAATTTTTGGTTCTACTACAAATTTAGTGGGTAAAGATTTAACCCGCCATGAAAGAAG
>CAYQTF010000100.1:0-9297 GCA_964420345.1 uncultured Flavobacteriaceae bacterium | reverse complement strand
GCATTTATTAGACCTTCTGCATCTGGCAAAAATCTTGGTGGTGTTGCGAAGAAAACACGAGAAACTATAATTCTTTGCGAAGCTGCTGGTTTTGATATTATTTTAATTGAAACTGTTGGTGTTGGTCAAAGTGAAACTGCGGTTAGCAAAATGACGGATTTCTTTTTATTATTAAAACTTGCTGGTGCTGGCGATGAATTGCAAGGTATTAAGCGTGGTATTATTGAAATGGCTGATGCTATTGTTATTAATAAAGCCGATAATGACAATGAAAAACAAGCGGAATTAGCAAAACGTGAATTTGCAAATGCGCTACATTTATATCCGTTAAAAGAAAATCTTTGGCAACCAAAAGTAACTACTTGTAGTGCTTTACATAATAATGGAATTGATGCTGTTTGGAAAATAATTCAAGATTATTTAAAACATACTAAAGACAATAAATATTTTGAAAAAAATAGAGTAAATCAAAATAAATTTTGGCTAACCGAAACTATTAATAACGCTTTGCAATCAAATTTTAATTCGAATATTGAAATTAAAAAATTACTAAAAGAAGAATTAAAATTAATTACTACAAATAAAAGCAATCCGTTTGAATCTGCACGTAAATTATTGGATTTCTATTTTGAGAATATACGCAAATAAGTTTATCTTTGATATCCAAATAAAAACAGTTAATTTATATGTTCGTAAGAATTGTAAAAATGGAATTTCAAGAAGATAAAATCAATCAATTTTTATCTAATTTTGAAAAAGTTAAAAATAACATACGAAACCAAGATGGTTGTCGTTTATTAGAAATGTATCGAGACAAAAACAATAAACATATTTTTTTTACCTATAGTTATTGGGAAACCGAACAAGATTTAGAAAATTACCGAAACTCCGATTTGTTTAAAGGTGTTTGGGCAAAAACAAAACCGATGTTTAACGCAAAACCTTTAGCGTGGAGCGTTGATAAATTAGTTACTCTTTAGGGGTTTTGCAAAGTCTGAACACTGAACACTGAATACTGAATACTGAAAAGCATGATTAAAAAAGAATTACAAACATTTTTTGCAACACCAATTGGTTATTTAGTAATTGCTTTATTTTTACTATTTAACTCCTTATTCTTATTTGTTTTTAAAACGGATTTCAATATTTTAAATGCTGGTTTTGCAGATCTAAATGCTTTCTTTTACTTAACACCTTGGATTTTTATTTTTTTAATTTCTGCAATTACCATGCGGAGTTTTTCTGATGAAATTCAAGCAGGAACTATCGAAATTTTAAAAACAAAACCTCTTAGCAATTGGCAAATTGTTTTAGGTAAATTTATTGGTTCGCTTTTACTTATTTGTATTGCATTAATACCAACGCTAATCTATTATTTTACTATTTCAAAATTAGGAAACCCTATTGGTAATATTGAATTCGCTACCACTTTTGGTTCGTATATTGGTTTGTTATTTTTAGCCGCTTGTTTTGTGGCAATTGGTTTGTTTAGTTCTACTTTTTCTAATAATCAGATTGTGTCTTTTTTGATTTCTGTTTGCATTTCGTTTATATTGTATTATTTATTCGAATTGATTTCAAACAACAATCCAACTATTCAAAATATAGGTATGCATCAACATTTTCAGAATATTAGCAAAGGTATTTTGGATTCTCGTGATGTTATTTATTTTATAAGTATTACCATTTTATTTTTGGTATTAACTAAAATTAGGGTGGAGAAAATTTAAAACCCATCTTCCGTCTTCCCAAAGGGAAGAAACTGATGAGATAAAAAAAGAGAAGGAAGAGATAAGAAATAAGAAAAATCAACGCCATCCGTTTTCTATAAATAACTAAGAGAAAAAAATGATAAATTAAAACGAAAGTGAAATTTTAAGATTAAAATAATCCGTGAAAACCTGTGCAATCTGTGTCAAAAAAAAACAAAAATACATATCAAATCTTATTACTACTATTAGGTATAATCTTAATTAATTTTTTGAGTAATAACATACATTTTCAATTAGATTTAACCAAAGACAAACGTTATACTTTATCCGAAGTTACTAAAAATATTGTTTCAGAAATCAATAATCCATTAGTAGTAAAAGTATATTTAGAGGGCGATTTTCCATCGGAATTCAAACGTTTACAACTAGAAACCAAGCAACATTTACAACAACTTAGAAATGAGAATAAAAATGTGGTAATCCGTTTTGTAAATCCGTTAGGTATGGAAAAAGATTTAATTGCGCAAGGAATGCAACCTAGTCAATTATCGGTTCAAGAAGGTGCTAAAATTTCACAGGCAATTATTTTTCCTTATGCGCAAATTTTATATGGTAAAAAAGTAGCCAACGTTTCTTTATTAAGCACTAGTAATCACAAATCTCAAGAAGAACAATTAACTGCTTCGATTGAAAATTTAGAATATGCTTTTACAGATGCCATACACAAAGTAAGAAACACCAAACATAAAAATATCGCTATTTTAACTGGTAATGGTGAATTAGATTTTATTTATTTAGATGGTTTATTAAAAACCTTAGCAAAAGATTATCACTTAGAACCTTTTCCGTTAGATTCGGCAAATGTAATCCCAAATAAAACTTTAGAATTACTAACTAGATTCGACTTAGCTTTAATTGCGAAACCTACAAAATCATTTACTGAAAATGAAAAATTTACCTTAGATCAATTTCAAACTAATGGCGGAAAAACACTTTGGTTACTAGACAATGTTATTGCAGAACAAGATAGTTTAATGCGCACAGGAAACACTTTAGCAATAAACAGAGATTTAAATCTAACCGATTTATTTTTTCAGTATGGTATAAGACCTAAATTTAACGTGGTAAAAGATTTGTATAGTTCGACCATAAAATTAGCAAGCGGAAATATTGGCGGTCAAACACAGTTTAAAGATTATTTATGGAATTATTTTCCGTTAATTACTAGTAATAATAAGCATCCTATAAATAAAAATATATTACCTGTACAACTAAAATACGTTAGTAGTATTGATTTACTAAAGAATGATATTGAAAAAACGGTTTTATTACAAAGTTCGAAATTATCTAAACCTTTTGGAACTCCTTTTGAAATAAACCTCAACGAAGTAAGCGAAAAACCTAAACCAGAAAATTTTAATAATGGCAATCAGACTTTAGGGGTTTTGTTAGAAGGCGAATTTTATTCTGCTTATAAAGATAGAGTGAAACCCTATAAAACGGAATTATACAAAGAAAAAAGTGCTCCAAACAAAATGATATTAATCGCTGATGGCGATATCATAAAAAATGACATAAAACAAGGCGAACCTTTAGATTTAGGAATAGATAAATATACAGGACAACGTTTTGGGAATAAAGATTTTTTATTAAATTCCGTTAACTACTTATTAGATGATAATGGTTTACTAAACTTACGTTCTAAAAAAATACAATTGCAGTTTTTAGATAAAGAAAAAGCGTTTAAGGAACGTGTTTTTTGGCAGGCTATTAATGTTGTTCTACCATTAGTTGTTTTGGGTTTGTTTGGTTTTCTATTTGTTTATTTTAGAAAACGGAAGTATTCATAATAATTTATTTTTATTGACACGAAAAGAAGTTAAGATTATGTTTATGTATCTCGGTTTTTAAAATTTTGACACGAATTACACAAATTTGTACGAATTAAGTACTCCGAAAATTTCACGAAGCAGACTTTCAGTCTGCGAAAAAAACCTATAGACTTCCAGTGCATAGCGGTTTATTTTCATTACAAAATTATTTTAAATAACACCTTTTGCCTTAAATTCTAAATACTTATTAATGACATCTACAGTTAAATTATTGGGTTTGGTAAGAATAGAATAAACGCCTCTACGTTTCAATTCTTTAACGATTAAACGTTTTTCGTAAGCAAATTTTTCAGCAATTGTTTGTTGGTATATATCTTTAACGTTTTCGGTTTTGTCATTTAGCATGGTTTCTAATTCTGTATTGATAAAGAAAATAACCACCAAAACATGCTGTTTTGCAATTGCTTGTAAATAGGTTAATTGTCTATCTAAACCATCTAATGTTTCAAAATTTGTATATAAAAAAAGTAAACTTCGTTGTTTAATATTTTTCTTAATATCGGCATATAATCTGCTAAAATCAGATTCTTTAAAGTCTGTTTTTACGTTGTATAAAGTTTCTAATATTAAGTTCATTTGACTTGTTCTTCGTTCTGCTACTACTCTATTTTCTACTTTTTTTGAAAAACATAACATGCCTGCTTTGTCTTGTTTTTTTAAAGTAATATTACTAATTACCAAAGTAGAATTAATAGCATAATCTAATAAAGTCAATCCGTTAAAAGGCATTTTCATAACCCTACCTTTATCAATAATAGAGTAAATTGGTTGTGCCTTTTCATCTTGAAATTGATTTACCATTAATTGGTTTCTTTTCGCAGTAGCTTTCCAATTTATGGTTCTAATATCATCGCCTAAAACATATTCTTTTATTTGCTCAAACTCCATAGTGTGCCCAATTCTTCTAACTTTTTTGATACCAAATTCATTACGATATGCCATTGCCATTAAATCAAATTTTTGCAACTGAATAAAAGACGGATACGTAGTTATCATTTTTTTATCTTCAAAATCAAAACGTTTTGATACTAATCGCAACGGACTTTGTACATAAACAATTAATTTACCAAACCAGTATTCGCCTCTTTCGGTTGGTCTTAAATCGTATTTGAATTCTTTTGATGTAGATGCTTTAATTTTGTACGCAATACTAAAATCCCTTTTTTGAAATTGAAATGGTATTTCATCTACAACTTTTGTAAAAATGGGAAAAGTAAAGTAATTATTAATATGTATTTCAATTGGATTATCATCACCATTAGAAAATTTTTCTGGTAAAATACGTAATGCTTTAATTCCTTTTTTTGCTATAAATAAAATGAATATATCTACTAATGTAAAAACAAAAAGTGCAAACAATAACATTTTTGTAACATTAAAAAGACTTGGAAAAACATATGAAACTGCAAATAATACAATTATCGCAATGATATAATAGAAAAAATATTGCTCTAAATATAGTTTTTTAAAAAATTTCAAAATAGTAATGTGTCTTTTGTGTTAAACAAATATATTTTAATCTATGACAAAAATTGGCAATTAAGTAATAATTTTAGTTAACAGTCAAGACCTTCAAGGTTTTTAAAACCTTGAAGGTCTGAAAGTGTAAATTTAATGCTTTAATACCAAACAAATATAATTAAAACCTCATTAAATAGAATAAAAAAAAGGGTTCTTTATTGTTTATAGTTGGTAGCATTATGTTTTTAATATTGGTGAAATGTAAAAAAATCCCAAAAATCAAGTTCCAAATCCCAAATAAATCCCAACATTTAAATTTTAAAATACAAACAAAGCCTTACATTATATCAAAAACTAGTAATAATAAACAAATTTAATGTTTGATTTTTTAAAAATTGATTTTTGTTTTTTATTTGGGATTTGGAACTTGATTTTTGGAATTTAAAATAATAACCACTATAAACAACATAGAACCAAAAAAAAGCAACACTTTCGTATTGCCATATATATTTGAATTACTATTCTTTATTTAATAAACTCTACTTTTTCTTGTGCTAATTTTTGTGTATCGAAAAAACCTTGTTCACGCATCCAATTATCATTATAAATCTTGCTCATATATCTAGAACCGTGATCTGGAAAAATAATCACTACTTTAGAATTCTTATCAAATTCTCCTTTTTCTGCTAATTGCATCGTTGCTTGCATTGCAGCACCACTTGTATAACCAGCAAAAATTCCTTCGGTTAAAGCAATTTCTCTTGCTCTATGTGCAGCATTTTCATCGTTAACTTTTTCAAATTTATCAATAATATCAAAATTTGTAGCAGTTGGTATTAGATTTTTACCTAAACCTTCAATTCTATATGGATAAATTTCTTTAGGATCTAAAACTTTCGTTTCATGAAATTTCTGTAATACAGAACCATAAGCATCTACTCCAATAATTTTAATGTTTGGGTTTTGTTCTTTTAAATACTTTGCTGCACCTGAAATTGTTCCACCAGTACCACTTGCAGCAATTAAATGTGTGATTTCGCCATTTGTTTGCTCCCAAATTTCTGGACCAGTAGATTCATAATGCGCATCGATATTTAATTTATTAAAATATTGATTAATATAAATAGAATCCGCAGTTTCTGCATGCAATTTTTTAGCTACTTGATAATAAGACCTAGGATCATCTGCCTTAACATGCGCAGGACAAACATATACCTTTGCTCCCATTGCTTTAAGCATATCTATCTTATCTAACGAAGATTTTGAACTTACCGCTAAAATACAATCATAACCTTTAATAATACATACCATTGCCAAACTAAAACCTGTATTACCAGATGTTGTTTCTATAATAGTAGTCCCTTTTTTAAGGATACCTTGTTTTTCGGCTTGCTCAATAATATGAAGAGCAATCCTATCTTTAGTTGAATGTCCTGGATTTAGACCTTCGAACTTCGTGAAAAACTCACCTTCAATATTTTTTGTAATCTTATTAAGCCTTATCATAGGCGTATTACCAACAAGATCTAATATATTTTGGGTAATTCCTAATTTTTGTTTCATGTTTTGATATATCTATATCAGTCTGCAAAGTTATAAATAATTTTAGACTATAAAAAATTATTTGCTAATACCTTCTAAATCTAACAGAAAAGAATAGTCAACAGCAATATCTTTTAAAGCATTAAATCTACCAGATGCGCCACCATGCCCAACTTTCATGTCTGTATGCAATAACAATACCGTTTTATTTGTTTTGAAATCTCTTAGTTTCGCAACCCATTTTGCAGGCTCAAAATATTGCACTTGTGAGTCGTGTAAACCTGTGGTAACCAGCATATTTGGATAGTCTTTTCTCTCTACATTATCGTAAGGTGAATACGACAACATATATTGGTATGCCTCTTTTTCATTGGGGTTTCCCCATTCATCATATTCACTAGTTGTTAACGGAATTGTATCATCTAACATCGTAGTCATTACATCTACAAATGGTACAGCAGCAATTACACCATTAAATAAATCGCCATTCATATTCACTATTGCACCCATTAGTAATCCGCCAGCAGAACCGCCTTCAGCATAGAGATGTTTAGGTGAAGTATAGTTTTTTTCGATTAAATATTTTGCACAATCTATAAAGTCTGTAAAGGTGTTTTTTTTATTGAAAAGTTTTCCGTCTTCATACCATTCTCTTCCTAAATATTGACTTCCTCTAATATGAGCTACAGCATATACAAAACCGCGATCTAACAAACTTAATCTTGTTGTATTAAATTTATCTTCTAAGGTGTAACCGTATGAACCATAGGAATATAACAGCAATGGTGTGTTTTTATTTAATTTAGTTTCTTTATGATAAACTAATGAAATCGCTACTTTTTTTCCGTCTCTTGCGGTTGCCCAAATACGTTCGCTCTTATAATTAGATTTATCGAATTTATCGCCTAAAACTTCTTGTTCTTTTTTAATTTCATACGTTTTATCACGCATATTAAAATCTATTACCGAACTTGGTGTTGTAAATGATTGGTAACCATAACGAATAATTTCTGTATCAAATTCTGGATTTCCTCTTACATCTGCTGCATACGTTTCTTCACTAAATGGTAAGTAATAATCGTCTGTATTGTCCCATCTTTTAATTCTTATTTTTCCTAAACCATTAGTTCTTTCTTCAATAACTAAATAATCTTTGAAAATGGAAACGTCTTCTAATAAAGTTTCTTTTCTATGGGGTATTTCATCTTTCCAATTTTCTTTTTCGGTTTTAGTTTCCGAAGTTTTCATTAACTTAAAATTAGTTGCGCCATCTTTATTTGTATGAATATAAAAATCGTTTTTATAATGTGCAATACCATATTCTAAACCTCTTTCTCTTTTTTGAAACATTCTGAATTTTCCGTTCGGATTATCGGCTTCTAAAAATTGATATTCACTTGTTAAGGTACTTGTAGAACCAATAATTAAATATTTTTTAGATTTAGTCCTATAAACAAAAGTGTAAAAAGTGTCATCTTTTTCTTCGTAAACCACCTTATCTTCCGATACATCGGTACCAACTATATGCTTTAAAATTTTAGTACTTCGTAAAGTTTCAGGATCTTTATGCGTATAAAAAATAGTTTTATTATCATTTGCCCAAGTTGCTGCACCAGTTGTGTTTTTAATGATTTCAGGATAAATTTTACCTGTTTCTAAATTTTTTATCTGAATGTCATATTGTCTTCTACTAACTGTATCTACTCCAAAAGCAACCATTTTATTATCTGGACTAATACGGTAACTGCCTAAAGCGTAATAATCGTGTTTTTCTGCCATTTTATTGACGTTAAAAATAATTTCTTCTTTGGCGTTTAGATTTTCTTTTTTTCGAGAATAAATTGGGTATTGATCCCCTTTTTTATAACTAGTAATATAGAAATAACCATTAGATTTAAAAGGTACGGAAGAATCGTCTTCTTTAATTCGAGATTTCATTTCTAAAAATAATTCTTCTTGAAACTTTTTTGTGTGCTTTGTTATGGTATTAAAGTATTCATTTTCATCTTCTAAATATTTAATTACTTGCGGGTTTTCTCTTTCATTTAACCAATAATAATCATCTATACGTACATCACCATGAATTTCCATTTTCTTTGGTTTTTTTTCTACGGATGGTATTTTTATATCTTTAATATTCATTATCTGTTTTTTACACGAAGTCGCAAAAATAAGGGAAATAATACTTACAATGGCTGTTATTTTTATGGAAGATGTTTGTTTAAATAGTTTCATAATATTATGGTTTGTTTGCTTGTTTCACAAAGATTCACAATGAAACAGGAAGATTCACAAAGTTTTTTATTTCACTTTTCTATATTATCTGATTACTTTTACCAAAAAAGTAATCTCAAATTTACAAAAAAATAAATCATTTTATTATTTTTACCAAATAAAAGGTATTAAACCTCAGGGCAAGCCCTGAACCCAATAATAAGAATCGACCCAAGGGTCGAGGTATTAAACCAATATCCCGCTGAAAAAGCGGGATTAGTTTGACTAACTAAAAAATTGAAAATAATTTTTTAGAGTCTCACAAATAAACTAAAAAACAAAAAAATATGTTTGGAGATATGCAAGGCATGCTAGCGAAATTACAAGAAGCACAACAAAAAATAGAAGAAACTAAAGCGCGTTTAAATGGGTCACATATAAAAGTTGGGGATTAATGTTATTTTTGTTTTCAAAAA
>CAYQTF010000099.1:6424-9327 GCA_964420345.1 uncultured Flavobacteriaceae bacterium | reverse complement strand
TATTAATTTTTGCGCTATTAACAACTATCGGATTTCAAATATTATCCAATTTTGCAAACGATTATGGTGATGGTGTAAAAGGTACAGATAATAAAGATAGAATAGGTCCAGAAAGAGCATTGCAAAGTGGTATTATTAGTCCTAAACAGATGTTAAATGCCATTATTATTACAGGAGTCATAACATTTATTCTTGCTTTATTTTTAATTTTCGTTGCATTTGGCAGTACAAATTTTATCTATTCGTCCACATTTTTAATTTTAGGTATTGCCAGTATTACTGCAGCAATTAAATATACTATGGGTAAAAATGCTTACGGTTATTCTGGTTTAGGTGACATTTTTGTTTTTCTTTTTTTCGGTATCTTAAGTGTTTGTGGCACTTATTTTTTATATACCAAACAATTAGATTATACTGTTTTTTTACCAGCAATTACAATAGGTTTATTAAGTGCTGGTGTATTAAATCTAAATAATATGCGAGATATTGAAAACGACAGAAATGCTAATAAGAATACTATAGTTGTAAAAATGGGAAGTGAAAAAGCAAAAAAATACCATTATATATTACTTGTTCTAAGTTTTGTATTTGTAATTATTTATACTTTATTAAATTTCAAAAGTCCGAAACAATTATTATTTTTGATTGCTTATTTACCGATTATAAAACATTTAATATTTGTGGTTAATAATAGCAAACCAATAAACTTAGATCCAGAACTTAAAAAATTAGCATTGAGTACTTTTTTGTTTGCAATTCTATTTGGTATTGGTTTGATTCTTTAGAGTCACCAATAAATGTTGTGACTTATTTTTTGAAAATTATTCAGTTGACTTAATTATTATACTTTATTTATCTACCTTTACAGCATTATATATAAACATTGAAACGGTTTTATATGTAACCGTTCTAAGCCATAAAACAAACTGAAATGGGATATGAAATTCATATATAAAGAGAAGATGATAATAATAAAATTAAAGTTTTTGAGTGGAAAAATTACATAAATTCTGATAGTGAATTTGTAAGTATCGAAAATTATTCAGGAGAACTTTCGAATGATAATATAATAACAGTTTTAACACTTAATGCTGGATTATGGAAATCTAAAAATGGAGAAATTCCATTTACATTTTCTGAAGATTATGGTTGGATAAGTGTGAAAAATCCTAACGAATGGATTATCAATAAAATGATATTAATAGCGAATGACCTTGGTGCAATAGTTCTTGGAGAAGATGGTGAAAAATATGATGAAGATAATTTATTAGGACTACAACCAAAAGATGATAATAAAATAAATAATAGAAAATGGTGGCAATTTTGGAAAACTAATAAAATATTCTACCTAGAATCATTGGAATCAGATGTTGAAAATGATTTATTTATTGGAGATTGTTTTTGCTCACCTAATAAAGATTATGATATTGGATTAGTAGTATTTGAAATATATCAAGGTGAAAATAGTAAATACTATTCTTTCGCACCAGTTCTACTTGATAATGAAAAAAATTCAATGAATAAATTCAAAAATGGACAAATTAAATTTCAACCAAATGTAGGTGAAAAATATTTCGGAATACCTGCAATTGGAGTAATGGACGAAAACGATTTGAAAGAATTAAAGAAATTTTATTATAAAAAGGGAATGATAAAGTTTAAAAAACCTATTCCAAATTCAACAAGTTCATCATATTTATTAGATTTTACAGAAAAATCATTGACTGAATTTGTTGAAGAACTTGAGATGTGTTTTTCTGAAAAAGAACGAAAAAAAGTAGATGTTTCAAAACTGATAAAATAAACGGCTTAGAATGTATAAATGCAATAATGGTTTGGTTTTTAAACCCAAACTTAATTTTGTATCTCAAAGTCCGCAAAATTTTTCAAATTTTGCCTTTTATTTGATAAGAAAAATTAAAAATTTCGCTACTCTCGAAACTTCAAGTTATTTCTTATCTTTATCAAGTACTAACTTTATACAACCGTTGATAAGTCACTTCAATATAGACAATTTATGCTAAATATTAAATGACTAATTATTTTTATTAAATCGTTAAAGTTATATATAAACCGTAATTCTGTTAATTTTCCATATTTTTAATTACAAAATATAATTAATCCTTAATTTTTATATCTGACCCGTTTATTGAAAAATTAACTTAATCAAATTTTTTCTCTTTCAACTCAAAATCATTACCTAAATATACTTTACGTACCATTTCATCTGCTGCTAATTCTCTTGGCGTGCCTTCTTTTAAAATGCCACCTTCAAACATTAAATAGGTTTTATCGGTAATTGCCAAAGTTGCTTGCACATCATGATCGGTTATTAAAATACCAATATTTCTATTTTTAAGATGTGCTACAATAAATTGAATATCGTTTACCGCAATTGGGTCAACTCCAGCAAATGGTTCGTCTAATAAAATGAATTTTGGATCGGATGCTAAACAACGAGCAATTTCGGTTCTTCTACGTTCGCCTCCCGAAAGTAAATCACCTCTATTTTTACGCACATGACCTAGACTAAACTCTTCAATTAAAGATTCTAATTTTGCTTTTTGCTCTTTTTTAGATAAATCTGTAAATTCTAAAACAGACATAATATTATCTTCAACGGACAATTTTCTAAAAATAGATGCTTCTTGCGCTAAATAACCAATGCCTTGTTGCGCACGTTTATACATAGAGTCATTAGTTATTTCTTTGTCGTCTAAAAATATCTTACCTTCATTTGGTTTAACCATACCAACAATCATATAAAAAGAAGTGGTTTTTCCTGCGCCATTTGGGCCAAGCAAACCTATAATTTCACCTTGGTTTACTTCAACCGAAATACCTTTTACTACTTTTCTGCTTCCGTATATTTTTACTATGTTTTCTGCTCTTAGTTTCATTTT
>CAYQTF010000099.1:0-6324 GCA_964420345.1 uncultured Flavobacteriaceae bacterium | reverse complement strand
AATGCTAAAAATACTACAATTTACCCTTTTGCAAGTGCTGCTTTTTGTTTTTTAACGATTCTTTTAGATATAATAATTCCGAATTCATATAAAAACAACATTGGTATTGCTACAACTATCTGACTCAAAATATCTGCAGGTGTTAATATTGCGGCTAAAATTAAGATAATTACTAAGGAATATTTTCTGTTTTTTCTTAAAAATTCTGGGGTTACCAAACCTAATTTGGTTAAAAAATAAATAACAATTGGTAGTTCAAATAAAAAGCCAGCGGAAAGTACTGCTGTTTTGACAATGGCAATGTATGAACCTAATTTAAAATTTCGTTGAATGGTATCGCTTACCGAGTAATTTCCGAAAAAATTAATAGTTAAAGGCGCTAAAATATAATAACCAAAAAGTATTCCTAAAAAGAATAAAAAAGAGGAGAACAAAATAAAACTTTTCGCATGTTTTTGTTCTTCTTTATGCAATGCTGGTTTTAAAAATTTCCAAATTTCATAGATAATATAAGGAAATGCTAATATAAAACCAAAAGTTAAAGACATCCAAATATGTGCAGAAAACTGTTCTGCCATTTTTAAACTTTGTATGTTAAACGTAGTTTCTTCAATACATAAACCTTCAGAACCAAATATTTTAGAGATGTTACAAAGTACTTTATAGGTAATGAAATCTGCATCTTGAAAAACAAAAATAATTTCATCAAAAATAAAACCTTTAAAAATAAATGCAAATATTCCAAAAAAAAGAATAGCAACAAATGACCGAACTAACAACCAACGTAATTCTTCTAAATGCTGTAAAAAAGACATGTCTTTTTTCTGTTTTTTCATTTTTAAATTTTAGACTGTAAAAGTAAGTCTTTTGGTTTTATAATTTATACTACATTTCTTAAATAATTTATACTAAAAAGTTATAAACTAAGATTTTTGCCAATAAATTGCTTCATTATCAATTAATAAAATTTCATCATCTATTTTAAAAGATTTTCGATAATCATCAACTGCTTTTTTACAAAATGGAAAAGCATTGTAGTCATCTATTATAATAAAACCACCTTTTGTAAGTTTGGGGTAAAGATACTTTAAACTTAAAATAGTAGATTCGTATAAATCACCGTCTAACCTTAATAATGAAATTCTATTTATCTTATTCTTTGGCAAAGTGTCTTTAAACCAACCTTTTATAAAGTTAATATTTTTAGTACTTAAATCGTATTCTTTAAAATTACTTTTTACTTTGGATATTGAACAAGCCAAGATATTCATTGTATACAATTTATTACCTTTATCTAATGGGTACTTTTTAAAGTTTGGTTTAGGCAGGCCTATAAATGAATCGAAGCCCCAAATTAATCTATCTGAAATATTATTCTCTTCGAGTATTGCTTTTATTAAGATTAAAACACCACCACGCCAAATACCAGTTTCTACAAAATCTCCTTTAATTTCATTTTTCAAAATATAATTAACACAAAATTCAACATTACTTAGTCTATTTAAACCAATCATTGTTTTTGCCCTAGAAGGCCAATCATAACCATTTAGTCTTTCATGTTCATCAATTTTTTTTATTTTAAAAATTCCGAAATTTTTTAATCTAAATAAATAATCTAAAGGTTTTAATAATTTTATTTTTATAGTTTGCGGTAAGTCTTTTAATCTATATGTTTCATAAGAATTTATATTATTAAAATCTATCAGACTTTTTTTTAATAATTCTATATACTTTGTTTTTGAATATTTTTTCAATGTAGAAATTTAATAATCTTTATAATGACTTCGTTCTTCCGCCATCAACAGGTAAATTAATACCATTAATATAGCTTGCGGCTTCACTTGCTAAAAAAGCGACTGCATTTGCTATTTCTTCTGGTTTTGCAAACCGTTTCATTGGCACTTGGTTTTGCATTAATTTAGAAACCTCTTCTATTGATTTACCAGATTTATCTGATTTATTTTTAATAATTTGAGATAATCTTTCAGTTCCTGTTGCTCCAGGCAGTACATTATTTACCGTAATACCAAATTGCCCTAATTCGTTTGCTAAAGTTTTAGACCAACTTGCTACAGCGCCTCTAATAGTATTAGAAACTCCTAAACCATCTAATGGTTGTTTTACACTTGTAGAAATCATATTAATTATTCTACCAAAACCTGCTTTTTTCATACTTGGGACAACTGCTTGTGCTAAAGCATGATTTGCTTTTAGGTGTTGTGTAAATGCTGCATCAAATTCTTCTAAATTAGCAGAAAAAATTGGTCCGCCTGCTGGTCCGCCAGTATTATTTATTAATATATGAATGGTTTCTACTTTTTCTATATGTTTAGCAACAATTTTACCTAATTCTACAGGGTTTCTAAAATCTGCTACTAAATAATGATGTGTTTGATTTCCGTTATTTGGTAATTCTTTAATCACTTCTTTTAGTTTATCTTCATTACGAGCAATTAATGTAATGTTTGTTCCTAATTGTGCTAGTTCAATTGCTGATGCTTTTCCGATGCCTTGTGTGCTTCCGCAAACTAGGGCGTTTTTGTTGTTTAGATTTATGTTCATTTTTTTTGTTTCACGCAGATCTCACAGATTGCACAGATTTTATGGTTTTATTTTGTGTTTTTTGGTTTCACGCAGATCTCACAGAGTTCACAGATTTGACTTTTGTTTTCTTTTGTCTCTTTTGTGGTTTTAGTTTCGCAAAGATGCAAAGATTTTTGCAAAGGTCGCAAAAGTAATAATCTATTTAATTTTGTAACAAAGTATAATGTGTCTTATGTCTTGAAGCGAAGCAGTCATAAATCTTAGGTCTATTTTTTAATATTTAATACACACATTCTTAGGTTCTGTAAAAAAACGTAATGCTTCAAAACCACCTTCTCTACCAATACCAGAATCTTTTACACCACCAAATGGTGTTCTTAAATCTCGCAACATCCAAGTGTTAATCCAGATTATTCCTGCCTCAATTTCTCTGGTAAATTTTAGGCTGCGTTTTAAGTTATTAGTCCAAATGGTTGCTGACAAACCGTATCTAACGCTATTTGCCATTTTAATGACTTCATCTTCGGTTTTAAAAGGTATTATGGTTACTATTGGCCCAAATATTTCTTCTTGATTTACGGTACAACTATTCGAATTTATTTCTAAAACAGTTGGTAACATATAATAGCCATTTTCGTAATCTTTAATTATCACTTTTTCGCCACCACATAATAATTTTGCACCTTCTTTTTTTGCTATTTTCACATAACTTAATACTTTTTTTAAATGGACTTTGGAAACTAATGCGCCAATTTTGGCTTCTTTATTACTTGGATGTGCTACTTTTAGATTTTTTACTGCCTTTACAAAATCCGTTTTAAATTTGTTGTAAATTGATTTTTCTACAAATATTCGTGATCCACAAAGACAAATTTGTCCTTGATTTGAAAATGAAGAAAGTAAGGTTGTTTTTAGCATTTGGTCATAATCACAATCTGCAAAAATAATATTTGGATTTTTACCGCCTAATTCTAAAGACATTTTTTTAAACATTGGCGCTGCAATTTTTGCTATTGCTGCTCCAGTTTGCGTGCCACCTGTAAATGAAATTGCTTTTATTTCTTTATGCGAAACTATCTCGCTACCGACATTTTGCCCCAAACCATGTACAATATTTAAAACGCCTTTTGGCAAACCTGCTTTGGTACAAATATCACCTAATAAATAAGCGGTCATTGGTGTTACTTCACTGGGTTTTGCAATAACACAATTACCTGTTGCTAATGCTGGAGCGATTTTCCAAGTGAATAAATATAGTGGTAAATTCCATGGTGAAATACAACCAACCACACCAATTGGGTGACGCAAAGTATAATTAATTGCTTCTTTACCTAAAGTTTCATAAGATTCTGATCCAAATTGTGTGATGGCATGTGCAAAAAATCGAAAGTTATCTGCTGCTCTTGGTATGTCTATTAATTTGGCTAAACTTAATGGTTTTCCGTTATCTTTGGATTCTGCTTTGGCAAATTTCTCTAAATTCTCTTCTATTAAATCTGCAATTTTTGATAAGATTTTACTTCTTTCGTCAATACTTGTTTTAGACCAAGTTTTAAATGCTTTTTTAGCGGATTCTACTGCTAATTCAACATCTTTTTTACAAGAATTTGGTATTTGACCGTAAACTTCTCCGTTAGATGGATTGTAATTATCTAACCATTTATCGTTTAATGGATATATATTTTGACCGTTTATGTAGTTTTTTATTTTAGACACAGATTTCACAGATTTGCATGGATTTTTTTATTGTTTTTATTCTTTGTACTTTTTAACCACAAAAGACACAAAAGTCTTTTGTTTTCTTTTGTGCCTTTTGTGGTTAATTTCTATTCATTAATATTCGTTTTAATATTTTCTATTTCTTTTTGAAGTTTAATTACTTTTAAAGAATCTCTTTGTGCTTCTAACTCTTTGATTTTATCTTGAGTAGATTTAGATTTTATACTAATGGAATCCATAGGTTTTACAAAACTTGAATCGCTTACTATTAATACGTTTTCTACATTTGTATCTTTTAATTCTTCTATGAAATTTTGATTATTCGTAAAAAACTCATTATTCTTTTCTGCTTCTTTCCAAACGATTCCTAATTGTTTGATAATGGTAGCATTCCATTTTTCTGGAGTTTTTACGTCAACCCAAATAACATCTCTATAATCCATGTCAATTAATGCGACATCTGGTGTTGCGGAACCATCAAATTTTTTGCTATCTTCTCTTTTTGCTGCAATGGTTGACAACACAAACATTCTACGTTTACCAGCAATATCTTTTATATATGGTCTAAATTCTACTGGTTTATTTACTGACCAATCGAATTCTTTTTTAGATTCCATTACTTTTAAAGGCATTGCCGAAACACCTGCAAAGCCTTCTTTCTTTTTTGCATGATCGTAATACATCATATGTTTATTTCCGTCAGACGGAATAAAAACCGAGTAAGACAGACTTGTTCGCTCCTCGCCTATTGGTTCTAAACCAAACCAATGATATAAACCATTGTAAGCATTATCATCTACACCATCAAAATTAAAGTCGGTTACAAAAGGTTGTTGGTTTTGGTCATCTTTTAAATCTGGTATTTTAACCGATGTTTTCATATTCCAAGGTAATGGATCACTAAAACCACCTAAAAATTTTAAAGATTCTGCTTGTAAACGTGACACTTTTTCCGATAAGGTATTTTGTCTTTTTAAATAAGGATAATTTTGCATTTCAGTAGCAGAAATGTAAGTTCCTTTTCCGAAAAGTAAACGTTCAAAATAATCTTTTGCAGTATGTGCACCATTTTCAATTACCATAACGCCACCAAAAGTTGGATATGGAAAAAGAAATCCTTTCCATTTTATTAAACTTACTACTTGTACCCATTCTCCAGAATCGTTTTTCATATAAAAAACTTCCTCAGGTTCTAAATTAAAGTATTGCCAAAGGTTTAATTTTTGTACAACTGCGTTATATGTGTTTCTACTAAAAGATAAGGATTCGCCTATAGAAAAAGTAACATTATGTCTATTCTCACCTGCAAATCTAGGGAAAGCGGTTGTACTTGGTACAGAAAATATTTCTTCTGTATTATTATTTAAACGTTGCCAAGCGTATTCTTTTGCTGGTTGAATTGCCATTGTCCAACGGTTTGTAGAATCTATTCTCACTAATTGTGGTGGCGAAATTTCTTCGGTTTCACCAATAGATTCATACGCCATAGTAACTATGTTATTATATGGTTGTATTCTTTCGTTTCTTGTCGTTGGTAATTTGGTGATTTCGGTTAAATCTAAATTTTTATAGATATTATACTTTTGCATAAATGCGTACATACCTGTTTTTGCTCCTACAAAATATAAAATACCAAAAAACACCAATAACATAATAAAAGTGAAGATCCTTTTTAAGTTACTATCTGATCTTCTAATTCTTCGTAATGCCAATATAATTACAAGTAATGATATTAATAGTATAAAAATATATTTACGTACAAATAATAAGTAAGGTTGATAATCATCTCTTAATATAAATAAGGTAAATAGGATTATTAAAAATAATAAACTTAAAAATATTTTTTGTTTTCTACCTTTATTCCAGATTCTTTTTAGCATTTTGATTTGTTTTTCTTATTTACAAAAATAAGCAATTTAAAAATTAAACGATTAAACAATTAAACAAATCTTAGGTTCTATGTTGTTTATAGTGGGTAGCATTATATTTTTAATATTAGTGAAATATAAAAAAATTCCAAAAATCAAGTTCCAAATTCCAAATAAATCCCAACATTTAAAT
>CAYQTF010000098.1:0-9367 GCA_964420345.1 uncultured Flavobacteriaceae bacterium | reverse complement strand
AAAGTTCCATAGGAACGAATTATATATTAACCTCGGATTTTAATCCGATGAAAATAAAAAAATGAAAATATACACTAAAACAGGCGATAAAGGCGAAACTTCATTATTCGGCGGAACAAGAGTCCCAAAATATAACGATAGAATAGAAGCATATGGTACAGTCGATGAACTAAATTCTTATATAGGATTAATTCGTGATCAAAGAAACACTTCCGTAGTAAAAGAAAACTTACTAAAAATACAAACCGATTTATTTACGCTTGGAGCAATGCTGGCGACACCAAAAGAAAAAGAAACTTTAAAAAGCGGAAAAGAAAGGTTAAATATTCCTAAAATAAATGAAGATTCCATTTTAGAATTAGAGAAAGAAATCGATTTAATGAATGAAACTCTAGAACCAATGACAAATTTCATTTTACCAGGCGGACATACAACCGTGTCATTCTGTCATATTGCTAGATGTGTTTGCCGAAGAGCAGAACGTTTAGTAGTTAAATTAAGCACGGAACAAGAAATAGAAATAAATATTATAAAGTATTTAAACCGTCTATCTGACTATTTATTTGTGTTGGCACGAAAATTGACTTTAGATAATCAAGCAGAAGAAATCCCTTGGAAACCACAAGATTTATGATTTTAGAATTGTGATTGATGATTTAATTCGATTAGTAAAATTGATAATTAATTGCACTTTTAAAGTTAGAAAATGAATATTTTTTTGCGAGTTAGTAGTAGTATTTTGAGTTATGAATTCAGAAATAAAAAAACAGAAACCATAATTCAAACGACGTTCTTTAAAAAAAGTTTTGCAAAAACTTGTATATATCAAATAAAAAATTATTTTTGCAAAAATATAAAAATACTTTAAATTATGTATTGGACATTAGAATTAGCATCGTATTTAAGTGATGCGCCTTGGCCAGCAACGAAAGATGAATTAGTAGATTATGCTATTAGAGCAGGTTCTCCGCTAGAAGTAGTAGAAAACTTACAAGCTTTAGAAGATGAAGGAGAAGTTTACGAAGTCATTCAAGATATTTGGCCAGACTATCCAACCGAAGAAGATTATCTTTGGAATGAAGATGAATATTAACCTAAAATTATATAAATTAAAGTCTCTTAGAGGCTTTTTTTTTGTTTAATTTTGAAATCTAAAAATAATTTTTATAATTGTGTCATTCCGACAGAGCCTGAAAGAGCGACGAGGAATCTCATAGTTTTGATTAATAAAATTTTCTTAAGAAAATTCAAATAAAAAAAACAAACCAAATGAGTTTTATAAATTCAGTAATAAAAGCCTTTGTTGGCGATAAAAAGAAGAAAGATTTAAAAGAATTACAACCTTTTGTTACCAAAGTAAGGTCTTTTGATGAAGCAATGGCAAATTTATCTATAGATGAATTGCGCGATAAAACAATTCAATTTAAAAAACAAATTAAAGATGCAGCAATGCAACTTAATGAGCAAATTGATACGCTACAAAAAGAAACAGAATCGGCAAACATAGACAGAAAAGAAGAAATATATATAGAGATCGATACTTTAAATGAAGAAGTTTATAAGGTAACGGAAACTGTTTTAAACCAAATTCAATATGAAGCATTTGCAATCATAAAAGAAACCGCAAAACGTTTTGTAGAAAATGATGAAATAATAGTAAACGCAACGCCATACGATAGAGAATTAAGTGCAGAATTCGATTTTGTTACTTTAGAAGGTGATTCAAAAGTAATCTATAAAAATTCTTGGGACGCTGTTGGTAAACCAATTATTTGGGACATGATTCATTATGATGTTCAGTTAATAGGTGGTTCGGTTTTACACGACGGAAAAATTGCCGAAATGATGACAGGTGAAGGAAAAACATTAGTTTCCACTTTGCCAGTTTATTTAAATGCTTTAACAGGTAATGGTGTTCACGTAGTAACCGTAAATGATTATTTAGCAAAACGAGATATGGCTTGGATGGCGCCAATTTATCAATTTCATGGTTTGACCGTAGATTGTATTGACTTGCATCAACCAAATTCTGATGCTCGTAGAAAAGCCTATAATGCCGACATTACTTATGGTACAAATAACGAATTTGGTTTCGATTATTTACGTGATAATATGGCAAACTCACCAAAAGACTTAGTACAAAAACCACACAATTTCGCCATTATTGATGAGGTAGATTCTGTTTTAATTGATGATGCTAGAACACCATTAATTATTTCAGGAGCAGTACCAAAAGGAGATATTCATGAGTTTAACGAATTAAAGTTTACAGTTAGTGAAATTGTTAATTTACAAAAAAATGAATTAATAAAAATACTGGCCGAAGCAAAAAAATTAATTACCGAAGGAACTAAAGAAAGTTTAAACGCAGGTGGAATTTTATTATACCGAGTTTTTAGAGGTTTACCAAAAAACAAAGCATTAATTAAATTTTTAAGCGAAGAAGGTATCAAACAATTATTACAAAAGCATGAAAAGTTTTTTATGCAAGATAATAATCGTGAAATGCCAAAAATTGACAAAGATTTATTCTTTGTAATCGATGAAAAAAACAATTCCATTAGTTTAACCGATAAAGGAATTGATCATTTATCATCAAAAAGTAATGAAGAAGATTTCTTTGTTTTGCCAGATATTAGTTTAATAATAGCAGAAATTGAGAAAAGTGATGATTCTTCAGAAGAACAAGCAAAACAAAAAGAAGATTTATACCGTGATTTTGGTGTAAAAAGTGAAAGAGTACATACTTTAAATCAGTTACTAAAAGCATATACTTTATTCGAGAAAGATGTAGAATATGTAGTGATGGAAGACAAAGTGAAAATTGTCGATGAACAAACTGGTCGTATTATGGACGGTCGTCGTTTTTCGGATGGTTTGCATCAAGCATTAGAAGCAAAAGAAGATGTAAATATCGAAGATGCAACACAAACATTCGCCACAGTAACCTTACAAAATTACTTTAGAATGTACAAAAAACTTTCTGGTATGACTGGTACTGCGGTCACGGAAGCAGGAGAGTTTTGGGAAATTTACAAACTAGATGTGGTAGAAATACCAACAAACAGACCGTTAATAAGAAAAGATAGAGAAGATTTAATTTATAAAACTACTAGAGAAAAATATAATGGTGTTATAGATGAAGTTGTAAAATTGGTTGGTCAAAATAGACCAGTTTTAGTAGGTACAACTTCGGTGGAAATATCCGAATTACTTTCAACCTTATTAAATAAACGCAATATTAATCACAATGTATTAAATGCAAAATTACATAAAAAAGAATCAGATATTGTAGCGCTAGCAGGTAATCCTGGTGTAGTAACCATTGCAACAAATATGGCTGGTCGTGGAACAGATATTAAATTGTCCGATGCCGTAAAAGAGTCTGGCGGATTAGCAATTGTTGGTACCGAAAGACATGATTCTCGTCGTGTAGATAGACAATTACGTGGTCGTGCTGGTAGGCAAGGCGATCCAGGTTCTTCGCAATTTTTCGTTTCTTTAGAAGATAATTTAATGCGTCTTTTTGGTTCGGAAAGAATTGCCAAAATGATGGATAGAATGGGTTTAAAAGAAGGTGAAGTAATTCAACATTCTATGATTTCTAAATCTATTGAAAGAGCGCAGAAAAAAGTAGAAGAAAATAATTTCGGAATCAGAAAAAATTTATTAGAGTATGATGATGTGATGAACGCACAGCGTGAAGTTATCTATAAACGAAGACGACATTCTTTATATGGCGAGCGTTTACAGGTAGATATAGTGAATATGATTTACGATACTTGTGCTATAATTGTAGAAGAAAACAAAGCAAAAGGCGATTATAAAAACTTTGAATTCGAATTAATTTTATTCTCATCTATGAGTTCTCCTTTTTCAGAAAGTGAGTTCAATAATAAAAAGGAACAGGAATTAACCGAAACTTTATTTGATATTGTTTACAAACATTATCAAGAAAAAATTGTACGAAATGCGGTTGCTGCTTTTCCTGTAATTAAAAATGTATTTGAAACACAAGGTAATCAATACGAAAGAATTGTAGTACCATTTACCGATGGTCAAAAAACGATACAAGTTGTAACAAACCTTAAAGATGCTTACGAATCTGAAGGAAAAGTATTAATTAATGATTTTGAAAAAAATGTTTCTTTAGCAATTATTGACGAATCTTGGAAAGACCATTTACGTAAAATGGACGATTTAAAAACGTCGGTTAGAAATGCGCAATACGAACAAAAAGATCCACTATTAATATATAAATTTGAATCTTTCGAGTTATTTAAAAAAATGATTGATAAGGTAAATAAAGAAATATTGTCTTTTTTATTAAAAGGAGAGTTACCTAATCAGAATGCAAATCAAGTTAGTGAAGCAAAAGATCAAAAGCGTGAAAAAGTAAAATTGTCTAAAGCGGAATTTAATAATCCTAATGACGGTTTACAAACAAATCAAACACAAGAAAGACAAATTACAGAAACAATTGTACGTACAGAAAGAAAAATTGGTAGAAACGAAAGAGTTACTATTAAAAATGTGCTATCTGGCGAAAGCAAAGAGGTTAAATATAAACAAGCAATTCCGTTAATAGAAAATGGTTCTTGGGTTTTAACTGACTAATATTTTAAAAATAGTCATAATAAAAATAATCTACTAATTAGATAAGTCTGTGTTCAGTAGGCAGTGTTTTATAAGCAATAACAAATAAACAACATACTTCACTTGCGAACCTTGCGTAAACCTTTGCGTACTTTGCGGTTAAAAAAACAATTAAACAGAAAACAAAGTATGAAATTCATTGATTTATTTTGTGGAATTGGTGGTTTTCATCAAGCACTTTCTGAATTAGGACATGAATGTGTTTTTGCTTCGGATATCGATGAAAATTGCCGTGTTGTTTATGAAAATAATTATGGTTTAAAACCAAATGGCGATATTACCAAAGTAAACGAAAAAGACATTCCTGAACATGATATTTTATGTGCAGGTTTTCCGTGTCAACCGTTTTCTAATGCAGGTAACAAAAAAGGATTTACAGAAACAAGAGGTACTTTATTTTTTGATATTGAAAGAATCTTAAAACACCATAAAACAAAATATATTTTATTAGAAAATGTAAAACATCTAATAAAACATGATCAAGGTAATACTTGGCGAACAATAAGAGAAAGTTTATTAAAATTAGGTTATATTTTAACAGAAGAACCAACTTTGTTAAGTCCTAATCATATTGGAATACCTCAGAATAGAGAACGTGTTTTTATTTTAGGAGTTCATAAAAGTCAACTTAAAAAAGATGTAAAAGAATTACATTTTGATTTACCAATAAAAGGAACTTATCCTAAAACTTCTATTTTTTCCATTTTAGAAAAAAATAATACGGATAAAGAATTATTAATTTCAGATTACGAAAAAAATGCATTAAAAGCATGGAATGAATTTAAAATTAGTATTCCAGATAAATTATCAGGTTTTCCTGTTTGGGTAGATGAATTTGGCTTAAATTATAGTTATGATAATTTACCAGATTGGAAACAGAAATACATTATTAAAAACCGAAAATTATATAACAATAATAAAAAGTTTATTGATAAATGGATCAAAAAATATAAAGTAAACGAATATAAAATTCGTGAAAAAAAATTTGAATGGCAGGCAGGTTTAAATTATAATTCCATTTATGAAGTTATTATACAATTTAGACAATCTGGTATTAGATGTAAAAAACCAGATTTTTTTCCGGCTTTAGTTGCAATGGTACAAATACCAGTAATACCAAAATTAAACAGAAAATTAAGTCTTGCTGAAGTTGCTAAAATCCAATCGTTTAAAAACTTTAAACCAGATCCAAAACCTTTTAAAGCATATAAACAATTTGGTAATTCGGTAAATGTAGCTGTCGTTAAATATTTAGCAGAACAATTATTTTCTAAATATTAATTACTGTTGCTCTATAAAAATTATAGATAAGCAATAAAATAAAGAGACAATGTGGTATTTGTAAAATCGCACTTTGTTTTTTTAATAGAATGAATTATTTTCAATAAAATACGCATGTTATTTTTTAAAGACAACATAGTTAATCAATTGCGATTAGTCTTGCGTCTTAAAGCGAAGCGGTCTTATGTCTTTTATCTAAATATTAATCTCGTTTCCTATTTTTGAGTCTATTCAATAAATTTCGATGAAACTCTTTTTCAGCACGTAATAATTTCAATATTTTTTTAACTGAAATAGCAGATTTTAAATCGGTAATTAAATTTTGTCTAAGATGATGTAATCCATCTTGTACGGAAGTAAATTGGTTTAACATTTTAATTGCTTGTTCATCTGAAAAAGCATCTATTCCGCCAGCAAGTTTTATTTTTTTTCTAATTTCTCGTAATTCTGTTGATTTTAATTGCTTTTCTCTTTTGGAAAATTCATTATAAATTGGCCAGAACTTTTCGGCTTCACTTGTGGTTAAATCCAGTTTTTCGGTTATAAAAGCAATTTTGAATGCTTTAATTCTTTCATGTTTTCCCTTTTGAGCAAAAGTTGTTAAAGTAAAAGAGATACATATTAATAATATGATTTTTTTCATGTTATAATTCTGTATTAAATTCCGTTATAATTAATTCAATATCAACATTTTCTAGTTCTGTCAAGATTTCGGTTGTATTAAAATTTTGTAAAGTATTGATTTCATTAAGACTTATGTTTTCAGTTAATGTATAAGTATCTATGTTTTCTAAATTATCATCCAACCAATTTTCAATATCAATAATTGCAATTTTATTAGGATTAATTTTAGCATTATCAGAAAAAATTAATGAGAATAAAAATAATAATGAAGCGGCAACACTTATGCTAATTAAAATACGTTTTATTAAAATAATTTTTGTTTCTTTTTTCGAATCTAAATTTAATTTTTTAAAAACATTATCTTCAATAGAATCAAAATAATTTTCAGGTATTTCTAAATCATTTATTTTCAATAAGTTTTCGTTGCTTAATCTTTCAAAAACAGAATCTTCCACAGAATTAAAATATTTTTCAGGGGTTTTGAAACCATCTTTATTACTTATATATTTATTATTTTCTTTCATTAAATTTCTTAGGGTAAAATTTATATATAATTTAATCTATTGTTTTTAAATGTGTTTTTATTTTTTTAACGGCATGATGATAAGATGCTTTCAATGCACCAACCGATGTTTCTAAAATAGATGACATTTCGTTATATTTCATTTCATCAAAATATTTCAAATTAAATACTAATTGTTGTTTGTTTGGCAATGTAGCAATTGCCTTTTGCAATTTTAATTGAATTTCATTTCCATCATAATAAACATCTGCTTGTAAATTATTTGTTATTTTATAATGTACTTCTTCAATATTTAAGTTTTGTTGTTTTGCTCTTTTATTTATAAAAGTAATTGCTTCATTTGTTGCTATTCTGTATAACCATGTATATAATTTTGACTCTTCTTTAAAATTATCAATATTTTTAAAAACCTTAATAAAAGTGTTTTGTAACACATCATCGGCATCAGCATGAATTTTAACCATTTTTCTAATATGCCAATACAAACGTTCTTTATATAAAGTCATTAATTGTCTAAATGCAACCTCTCTAGAATTGGTGTTTTTTAAAGATTTAATTAATGCTTTTTCAGTCAAATTAATATAATTTATATTTAAGACTACTAAAATATAAAAAGGTTTAATAAGATTTAATATATTTTAATAATAAAATTTTTATATTTGTATTTGAAATTATTGCTAAAGAAGAAGGAATATTATTAAATAATTTTAAAACTATGGATTCTGAAAATCAAAACGAAGGTGCTAAATCAAAAATCGAAAAGATTAGAATTGATTTAGAAAGAAAGTTAGCAGCATTAGAAGCGGTTAAATTAAAATCAATTAAAAAGGCAAATTTAATTGTAGAAAAAACAGAAGGTATTGTAAAGGAAAGTGATGCAATTGCTGAAAGTAAAGTGGTTGACACAAATAGAAGTTTTATCGAACAAATATCTGATATTGAAAACTCTAGTAATTTTGATAATTTCAAGACAGAAGAAATTAAAGAGATAGATGAAGAAAATAAAATTTCACCAATTCATGTTTCAAATGTAAAAGATTTTAAAGAAGAAACAATTATAGAAGATAAAGAATTAGTTGAAACTTCTGATAAAACTTTTTTTGAAATAACAGATGAAATCGAAAATGTTGAAGATGAGATCTTAATTAAAGAAAGTGTTAAGATTGCTCCAATAATTGTAAAAGAACAAAAAGAATCTATAAAAAAAGAAAAATTAATTGCACCTATAGTTGCAACTAAAATTAAAGAGAAAATACCTGTGCAAAACAGTGATTCTGCTGAGGAAAAACCTAAAAGTTCAAATTTAAACTATTTAATATACGCTTTAGTTGCTATGGTTATCTTTGGTATAGGTTATTTAGGATGGAATTATTTGAGTACATCCTCAAAAAAGAAGGATAAAATATTCTCGGAGTTTGAAAATCAAAAATATAAAGACTCTATAGAATTAGCAGATGCTAAAAATCAATTATCCGATTTTATTAGTCAAAGATATATTGATTCTATTGCAAATGCAAATCAGATATTATTAGATAATAATAATTCTAGCAAAAGACCAACAAAAAGCAATATTAATAGACCAAAAAATAGACCAGAAGTTGTTTTAAATAATAATTTGCCGAGTTCTTCTAATATAGATGTTAGTCAGACAACTAATTCTAATCCGGTAAATACGGATGTAAAATCATCCAATGATGATGTTGAAAAGACAACAGATAATAATAATAATAATAATAATAATAATGATATTACGGAAAATTCAAGTAATACCACAAATGATAATTCTTCAGAAAAACCAGATGTTGTTGTTGAAAATAATTCTGAAACAGATACTAAACCAGAATCTGCTATTAATAAACCTAAAAAAACAGAAACATTATCCACAATTGAGAAATCTCCAGTATATCCTGGATGTGAAAAAAAAGGTTCGGAATTAGCAAAAAAGAAATGCTTAATGTCAAAAGTTTCAAGATTTGTTCAAAATAAATTCAATGGTGATTTGTCTCAAGATTTAGGTTTAGAGGCAGGTCGTAAAAAAATTAATGTTCAATTTATAATAGATAAAAACGGCAATGCGACAGTTCTAAGAGTTAGAGGGCAACACAAGGTTTTAGAAAAAGAAGCGTTAAGAGTTGTTAATTCACTGCCTAAAATGAAACCTGGACGTAAAAACGGCAAGACAGAACCTGTTATTTATAACCTTCCTATTGTGTATAATGTAGAATATTAATTAGTATTGTCCGATAAAGACATTAGACCGCTTCGCTATTAGATATTTAGACA
>CAYQTF010000097.1:0-9401 GCA_964420345.1 uncultured Flavobacteriaceae bacterium | reverse complement strand
CCATAATATATTTATTTAATCACAAATATAAGAAAATATCTTTACACCTCTAAATTTTTTAATTAGTCATGCCTTTGGTTTGATAAATCGAACTAATCCCGTTTTTTTTAGCGGGATATTGGTTTAACACCTTTTATTGATTCTCGAATAACTTCACGCTACCATAATCGGAATCTATTTGTATAGTTGCATTATTATTTTGATCTTTAAAATAACCTTTATAATATTTACTAGTTGATTTTATATTCTTTTTTGGAAAAGTAAAATCACCATCTGTATTTAAACTGGCATAACTTAACTCTATTTCAATATTACAAGTAGCATCTGCATTTACACCAATTTTTATACCTGTATAATCGGAATCTATCTTTACAGATTCAAAATTATTTTGCATTGCAGCAATTCTGATAGAACCGTAATCTGCATCTAATTCAATTTTTTTATAGATTTTACCAAAACGCATTGATAAATAATCGCCATCACCTTCTATATAATTTGCTTTATCCACTTTAATTTTTCCATAGTCACAATTGAATTTTAAATTTTCAATATTTTCAAAATTACTTGTAGAATAATTGGCATCTAATAAAATATTTTTTGCTGCACCAACTGTAAACTTAGAGTAATCTGCATCTATTTTTCCGCCATTCATAAATTCTATAGTAGAATGGTTTGAGTAATCTGTTGAAATAGTGTTGTTTTGGTTATTAAGCGACCCAATTACTATTTTACCATAATCGCAATTTATATTTGCTTCGCCATCTAATTCATTTAGGGAAATACTACCGTAATCATTATAAATATTTAGATTATTGCTTTTAGGCATTTTAACTTTATAATTAATTTTATAGTTAAGATTGTTATTAAAACTTCCCCAAGAAAACCAACTACTAGATTTATTTTTGTTAATTTTTGTTTTTGCATAAACCTCATGTTTGTTGGCATCAAAATCAACATGGATACCATCTAATTTCGAAATTACTTTATCTTCATTATTACCACTTACGGTAATTTCAATTTCAAAAACTACTCGGTTTTCATCCCAAGAAGTAATGTCAACATTGCCATAACGATTATTTATTTTTAATAAAGCATCGCTATTTACAGAAAACTCTTTATGTATGGTTTTTGATTTTTTGTATTTACCTTTTCCATTATTGGCATAACTTAATATTGGTACAAATAATAAGCATATTATTATTTTATATAGTATTGTTTTCATTTTTATTATTTTTTAATTGTTTAAAATTATCTAAATTTTGTAATAGGTTTTGCAAAACATCTATTCTTTGTTGGTAATTATGAATCATTGCGAAAATGATTTTTTTACTATTGTTATTTTCTTTTAATTCTATGGTTAGTTTTTTATAATTTTCTTCTATTTTATTTATTTGTATAAATGCATCCTCAATAATTTTAGCATTTTCAGTATTCTTTTCTTTGTTTATTTTTTCAATTTCTTGATAAATTACGGATGCAAAATAATCTTGAGTTTCTGCCATTTTAGGGGAAATTTCGGCTAACTCAACACCTTCATTTTTCTGAAAAGAAGTGAAAATTATTCCAAAAAGCATTAGTATAGATGCTGCAATTGCAACAAATTTAAAATTGAATTTCTTTTTTTGTTTTGTTCCTTTTAATTTTGCTTCAAATCTATTAAAATGACCAATAGTTGGTTCTTCCAAATCAAATTTATTTTTTAGGTTGTTGCAGGTTTTGTTTAGATTGTCCATTTTTTTATTAATTTTTATTTACACGCAGATTTTTTATTTTATCTTAACCATATAAGGCATTTAAGGTCATATAAGTTTTACTCTTTCTTTTTTACTTTTCGCTTTTCACTCTTTACTTAGTATAAATCTCAACTTACTTTTTGCTCTAGAAATTGTTGTTCTAACACTTTGGTTATTTGTTTTTAATATTTCAGCAATCTCATCATTATCAAATCCTTCAATTAAACTAAGTGTTAATACTACTTTATAATTATCTTTTAATTTTTTTATGGCATTTAATATTTCTTTTACTTTAAGCGAATTATAATTTGCATCTACACTATCTTCTTCTTCTACACTTAAATTATTTATTTCAATATTATTGTCATTCCAACTTTGAATATTTTTATTCTTTTTTAATTGTGTTAAACTTTTATTTACAACAATTCGTTTTAACCAAGAACCAAAAGGGACATTTTCGTTACCAAACTTACTTTCCGATTTAAAAGTGCTCAATTTCGAAAATGCTGTAAGAAACGACTCTTGCATAATGTCTTCGGCTTCAAAACTATCGTTCAAAATCCGTAGTGCCGTGTTATACATTGCTTTGTAATAGCACTTATAGACTTCTAATTGAGCACTTTGTTTTCCTTTTAAGCAGTCACTCAAAAGTTGCTTGATATTTTGGTTTTGGTTATGCAAGAGTTCGTTTCTATCTAAAAGACAAAAGTGTTTTTAAATTGTTACAGTTTTAAATATTTTATTTCTAATACGAATATAATTGAATTAAAATTAAGACTTTTCAATCTATCAAATAATTGTAATTTATAAATCATTAAAAATTTAAAAATTAAAGAATCCTCTTTTTAAGGGCGAATAGGGTATTAAAAATTCTTTTTTATCCATGCACCAAAGGCAATACACCTTTCGTTTTCATGTATTCGGCTTCATAAGTTAAAAAATCATCCCATTTTTTATCTACAATTTTTCGATCTTGATATTTCCTAGCGAATTTTAAAAATAAGGCATGATGACCTGCTTCAGATTCTAATAAACCTCTAAAAAAACCAGCCAACTCTTTATCTTTTAAATTTTCGGACAACACCTTAAATCGCTCACAACTACGTGCTTCTATAATCGCAGCCATTAACAATCTACTAATTAAAGCATCAGTTCTGTCTTTTGTTTTAGGGAAAAACTTACGTAAATATTTTGCATATTCGCTTGGTTGATCTCTACCTAAAACCATATTTCTAGAAACCATAATATCATGTACCATTTTAAAATGTTCCATTTCTTCTATGGCATGATCTGCTAATGCTTGTACCATTTCCGATTCTTCTGAATAATTAATAATTAAAGAAATCGCTGCACCAGATGCTTTTTGTTCAGCATAAGCGTGATCGGTTAATAATTTTTCTAAATTTTCTTCGCAAATCTTTACCCAAGATTTATCTGTTTCGTGTTTTAGTCCTAGCATTTTTTGATTTGTTTAATCGTTTAATTGTTTAATCGTTTAATTGTTTTTCAATATTAAATACCTTTAATTAAAGTACAAACATCTTATAAGATTGTTTTGTTTTTTTAATTATTTTCTCTGTTCTTTTTGCGTTGGTATCGCTAATAAATAATTGTCCGAAATTATCATCATTTACTAATTGAATTAATTGCGAAACCCGATCTTCATCTAATTTGTCAAAAATATCGTCTAATAAAAGTAACGGTTTTTTGTCTGTTTGTTTTTTAATAAAATGAAATTGCGCTAATTTTAAAGCAATTAAAAAAGATTTTTGTTGTCCTTGCGATCCGTATTTTTTTATTGGATAATCATCAATTTTAAAAATTAAGTCATCTTTATGAATTCCAACAGTAGAATATTGCATTATCTTATCTTTCTGAAGATTTTCTTTAAGTAAATCATTAAAATTTTGATGTTCTAATTGTGATTTGTATTTTAAATTCACTTGTTCTACACCATTAGAAATAAGTCTGTATTGTTCTTTAAAAACTGGAATGAAATCTATCAAAAAATCTTTTCTTTTGTTATAGATACTAGTTCCGAATTCGATTAATTGCTCATTATAAATTTCTAAATTTAAAGCATTAAATGTATGATTTGCAGCGAAATATTTTAAAAGGGAATTCCGTTGCATTAACGTTTTTTGATATTTTATAAGTGTTACCAAGTACGATTTATCTGCTTGAGCGATAACACCATCTATAAATTTACGCCTAACATCACTGCCATCCGCAATCAAATCACGATCGTTTGGCGAAATAATAACTAACGGAATCTTACCAATATGATCCGATAATTTTGTGTATTCTTTTCCGTTTCTTTTAACTACTTTTTTATGTCCTTTTTTTAAACTACAATGAATTATTTCTTCTCTATTGTCTTTTTGATAAAAACCTTCAATTACAAAAAAACTCTCTTTATGTTTTATATGTTGAGAAGCAACGCTATTAAAATAGCCTTTGGTAAAAGATAAGAAATAAATACTTTCTAAAATATTAGTTTTTCCAACGCCATTTTTTCCGACAAAACAGTTTATTTTTTCATCAAAATCATATTCTGCTACAGCAAAATTTTTATAATTTATAAGGTTTAAATTTTTAAGAATCATAATTTGTTGCAAAAAAACGAAATTTACAGCATTTCTAAGCGTAGTTTTCAATAAATATTATACTTTTGCATTTCGAAAAATAAAATTAAAATGGCAACATATAAAAAACGTGGCGGAAAAGTAAGAAGAGAAAAAATTAGCGATGCAGATGATGCACAGCAAATTAATTATGATGGAGAATCAACTACGAAAGAAGTTTTTGATGCTTTAGATGAAACCGCAAGCAAATCGGAACAATGGTTACAGGAAAATCAAAAGCCTGTATTTACTGTTTTAGCAATAGTACTTTTTGCAGTACTTGCTTTTTTTGTGTATAATAAATTTGTTAAAGAACCAAAAGAGGCTACTGCATCAAATGAATTAACATACTCTAAACAACACTTTTTTGATGCTTTAAATGCTACAAACAATATCGATTCTTTATATACTATTGCATTAAATGGTATTGATGGTAATTATGGTTTAGTTGATATTGCAAAAAAATACGGTAGTACTAAAGCAGGTAATTTAGCAAATTATATGGCAGGTATGGCTTTTTTAAATATGAACGATTATCAAAAAGCGATTGATCATTTAGGCGAATTTTCTTCAGAAAATGAAACTTTAGCACTTTTAGCAAAAGGAAATATAGGCGATGCTTTTGCAGATATAGATCAACCAAATGAAGCATTAGATTATTACGTAAAAGCGGCTAATTTAAAAGATAACGATTTTTTTACACCTTTATATTTATTCAAAGCAGGGAACACAGCGATGGAAATAGGTAAATTTGATGCAGCATTAGATTATTTTGAAACCATAAAAAGTAAGTATTCAAAATCTGAACAAGCTAAAAAAATAGATTTGTTTATTAACAGAGCAAAACACGCAACTAGAGAATAGTTAGTTTAAATAAAAGTTAAATAAATCCTAAACCGAATATTTTCAGTTTAGGATTTTTTTATATCTAAGTATTATTTTTATCTTTGTTTTAAAGTTTTATTATGTCTAGAAATTTATTTAGATCAAGAGAAAATTACGTATTTGACTATAAACCTCGTTTTTTTGATGAGCGAAAAGAGCGTATTGAAAAGTTAGAAGAGAAATATCATAAAAAGACTACAAAAAATAAAACTTCTAAAGTAACACTTTCTAGAACCAATTTAAAAAATGAGTGGAAACGAAATAAGCATGTTGCACATGACAAAAAAATAAACCGAAGATTAGTTATTATCATTACCGCTTTGGTTGGTATTGTAGCTTATGTTTTAGATTTACATAAAATATTTTAATGGCTGATATTATACAATTATTACCAGATCATGTTGCAAATCAGATTGCTGCTGGCGAAGTAGTTCAAAGACCAGCATCTGTGGTTAAAGAACTATTAGAAAACGCTATTGATGCAAATGCAACTAATATTAAATTAATAATTAAAGATGCTGGTAAAGCGTTAATTCAAGTAATCGATAATGGTTTAGGTATGAGTGAAACCGATGCCAGATTATCTTTTGAACGACATGCAACTTCCAAAATAAAAAAAGCAGATGATTTATTTAATCTACAAACCAAAGGGTTTAGAGGCGAAGCATTGGCAAGTATTGCTGCAATTTCTCAAGTGGAATTAAAAACCAAACAAGAAAATAAAGAATTAGGTACTATTCTGAAAATTGAAGGTTCAAAAATTGTAATTCAAGATATTATTTCGACACCAAAAGGAACAAGTATTTCGGTTAAAAATCTTTTCTTTAACATTCCTGCAAGACGAAATTTTTTAAAATCTACTGCTGTAGAAACACGTTATATTATAGATGAATTTCAACGTGTTGCTTTGGCACATCCAAACATTGCATTTTCTATGCGTCATAATGATAATGAAATTTATCATTTAACTAGCGATAATTTAAGACAACGAATTATTGGTATTTTTGGCGATCGAATTAACGATAAATTAGTACCAATTAATGAAACAACCGATTTGGTTAAAATCACAGGTTTTGTTACAAGTCCAAAATTTGCTAAAAAGAAAAGAGGCGAACAATTCTTTTTTGCTAACAATCGTTTTATAAAAAGTAATTACCTAAATCACGCGGTTGTAAATGCTTTTGATGGTCTTTTGGCGAGTAAATATCATGCTGCTTATTTTATTTTTTTAGAAGTAGATCCTAAAAGTATGGACATTAATATTCATCCCACAAAAACCGAAATAAAATTTGAAAACGAATCGGCAATTTATTCTATGATTCGCGCTACGGTTAAACATAGTTTAGGGCAATTTAATATTGCACCTTTGTTAGATTTTAACCGTGACAAAAGTATGGACGTACCTTATAGTTATAAAGATAAATTGAAATCTACGCCAACTATTTCTGTTAATCCAGATTTTAATCCGTTTAAAACGGAAAGTAATTATCAAACGAGAAATGTAAAGACTAATCCCGAAATTTCGGGAGAAAATTGGGAATCGCTATACGTAAACACAAAAGATACTTCAATTGATTTTGACACCTTAGATAATACCATTGAAAGTAATTTTTCTCAGACCAAATTATTTGAGGACACCACTAATTCTGGAGTAAAAACATATCAAGTTCAAAATAAATACATTGTAAGCAGCCTAAAAAATAGTTTGTTATTAATTCATCAAAATTTAGCGCATCAGCGTGTTTTGTATGAAGAATTACTAACAAAAATAACGGTGGAAGAAATAGGCAAACAACAATTATTAATACCAATAGAAATTGATTTTGCCAAACAAGATGTCGCTATTCTATTCGAAATAAAAGAAGAATTAGAAAATATAGGTTTTCAGTTTGAATCGTTTACAAGCGAAGGAATAATTATTAACGCAATACCAGTTACAATACCGCAAGACAAATTAGTAGCAACCTTAGAAGAAATTATTGACAATATTAAGTTAGATATACCAGAAAAAGGATTTAGCCAGATAGATGCAATAATAAAATCTATGGTAAAATCTATGGCAATAAAGGTCGGAAAATCCTTATCTAATAAAGAACAAGAAGAACTTATTGATAAACTATTTTCTTGTAAAGAAACAAATTATGCACCAAACGGAAAACGTATTTTTATTACTTATTCTTTTGATGAAATAGAACAAAAATTCAATTAATTTATGATTAAACTAACCGAAACAGTTAAGCACTTAATAATTATTAATGTCATTTTGTTTATTGCGACAATGGTATTTAAAGAACAAATTTATGATTTGTTTGCAATGCACTTTGTTAAAAACCCAACATTTAAACCTTGGCAAATTATAAGTCATATGTTTATGCATTCCAATTTTGATGGTATCGGAAATATATCCATTATGCATATATTATTTAACATGCTAGGTTTGTGGATGTTTGGCAGTACCGTAGAGCAAATGCTAGGTAGAAATAATTTTTTATATTTATATTTTGGAGCAGGAATTGGAGCAGTTTTATTACATTCGGGTATTGAATATTATAAATTTAATTCCATTATAAATGAGTTATTGAGTTCAGGAATGAATTTAGCAGAAATTAAAGATATTTATGAAACAACCTTACCTCATGGAAAAAGATATACAAATGAATTGTTTCAATCTATATATATGACATATAGAACACCAATGGTTGGTGCTTCTGGTGCACTTTACGGTGTTATGGTGGCATTTGGCGTATTACAACCTAAAGCGAAAATGGGTTTAATGTTTTTACCAATAATGATAGAAGCAAGAATATTTATACCACTAATGTTACTTGCAGATATGTTCTTTGGTATTTTTAGTATTAAAGGAAGTAATATTGCACATTTTGCACATATTGGTGGTGCTATTGTTGGCTTTATAATAATAATGTATTTAAAAAAGAATCAATTTAAACGATGGTTTTAAGGCAATTAAGTGCCTAAAGTATTTAGAGTTAAAAGTGCCTAGAGTTAATGGTTTGTGCTTTTACTAAATGTTTTTATAAATTAATATTTCTGAATTAGGGAAAAAGTAAAAACTCTAGGCACTTTAAATACTCTTAACTTAACTCTAGACACTTATTTCTATCGTATTAATTAATTTTCTTAAATTATATAAGGAAAATTAAAAAATATATTTATATTTGCCCTTTACAGTAATCAATTAAAATTTTTGCGTATATAATAATTCTACTTTTTTTAAAATTAATCCCAGTAATTAAGCTGGTTAAAATAGAAGAATTATGCAAAAAAATAAACTGCAAGATGCTGTATTAGTTTCTAATTATATTAATGGTGATCAGTACTCTTTAGAGGTATTAATACTACGCCATAAACAAAGAATTTACAGTTTTATTTATAGTAAAATTTTAAATAGAGATACTACCGAAGATATTTTTCAAGATACATTTATAAAAGTGATTAACACTTTAAAAAAGGGTAAGTATAACGAACAAGGCAAATTTTTACCTTGGGTTATGCGTATTGCTCATAACTTAATGATTGATTATTTTAGAAAAAATAAACGCATGCCAAAATTTAATAATACCGATGAATTTGATATTTTCTCCGTATTGTCTGATGGCGAGTTAAATGCTGAAAATCAGTTAATTAACGACCAAATATATAGCGACATTAAAGGTTTAGTAAAAGAGTTACCAGAAAATCAAAAAGAAGTTTTAATTATGCGATTGTTTAAAGACATGAGTTTTAAAGAAATTGCAGAATCTACAGATGTAAGTATTAATACAGCATTAGGTAGAATGCGATATGCACTAATTAATATGCGTAAATTAGTGAAAGACAATAATATTATTTTAACTGCTTAACAATAAATTCTTTAATGTGACGTTATATGTATATAACTAAATCATTAAAGCATTTATATGGCAAAAGTCTACTCTCTAAAAAATCAAAAAAGAACATTGAACCCTAGAAAAGAAACCATTTCTTTTTTATTAAATTACTCCAAATCTTTTGAAGTAATACGAACAAAAAATAATTATTTTAAGTTTCATTTGAATTAATTTATTGAAGGTAATCTCTTGAATTAATTCTTTGAATATCAGAATATTAGTTGTATTTTGCTATTATGAATAAATACAAGGCATTAGGCACAACTTCTTTA
>CAYQTF010000096.1:0-9777 GCA_964420345.1 uncultured Flavobacteriaceae bacterium | reverse complement strand
CAATTGCTGCTTTTTGATTTTCGTTAGAAAGACCTTTACCAGCATTAAAATAACCGCCACCATTTGAAAACTGAACAATTACAGGTGCATTTAACATTTTTGCCGTTTCCATAACTGCGTTTATAGTATTGCTACCAACAACGTTTGCAGCAGGCAGAGCGAATTTTTTTGCTTTTGCTAATTTAAAAATTTCTTGTACGGTATCGCCACTTGCTACACCGGATTTGATGTTATGTGTCATTCTATTTTTAATTTATTGGAATACAAAAATAGGAAAAAGAAACTCGAATTAGTAAAAATTCATTGTGTTTTATTGGGTAAGAGTTTTCTTTATTTTGAAAATCATCTGTTTTTATTAGGATGTTGTCGCATATCAAACACTCTAAATAATAAATATTTTGTTTTTACCAATACGATAAGTTATTTTGTAACGATGTTCAAATATTTTTCTATAGTTCTTTTTTAGATGAGGAAAATCATTATCAATAGCACCAATTTTAAGGAAACGAATTAAAACCTCTGTACAATCTTCAATTTTATTCGTGAGACTCTAAAAAATTATTTTCAATTTTTTAGTTAGTCATGCCTTTGGCTTGATAAATCGAACTAATCCCGCTTTTTTAGCGGGATATTGGTTTAATACCTCGAGCCTTGGGTCGATTCCTATTATTGGGTTCAGGACTTGTCCTGAGGTTTAATACCTTTTATTTATTAACTCTTGTTCCTCCATTGTTGTGGTAATTGTCTAAAGAACAAACTTTACCACCTAATATTTTTTTCTTTTTTAAATTTTTTGGTTTTACTTTATAGATAATAAATCCTTTTAATTTCACTCTAGCATCTAAAAATTCGATTGCATTAACTTCGGCCTCTCCACCAGTTGTTGCTGTTACGGTTGCGTTTTGAGTTTGCAAATCGAAACCTTGGTAAACTCCACCTGTATTTGTTATTACGATTTGGTTTATTGCTTTACCTACTAAAACTACATTTCCACCAGTAACCGATTTTACTTTTAGATTTTGAACTTTAATTTTAAGTTCAATTTTTGCTCCTTCTTGAGCTCTAATTTCGATATAATCTTGTTTTAATTTATCATTACTAGTAACTACCGAACCTTGATTTGCATCGATTAAATCTAAATCTTTAGTATAATATAATTTTATTAAGGTATTGTCATGATCTAAGGCTTTTGGTAATTTAATTGCTAATTTTAGTATTCCGTTTTTATTTTTTATAACAATATCTTCATTATTAGAACCTTTAATTTCAATTTTTGCTACATTACTTTTTATTAATTGTACTTGTAAACCGCTATAAAATTTCAATTTGTTAAAATCTCCTAAATTTTTAGATGTTGTTTTTTGTGCAAAGGTTATTGAAGTAATTAATAAAAATAAATAGATAAGATTTTTCATTTTGTTTGTTTTTTATTAAAACTATAATAATCAATTTTTAGACCATTTTATAAAATAACGATAAATAAATAAACAAATTGTTACAGTTTGGTCTTTTCTCTAATAGCGAAACGGTCTAGTTGTTTTTATCGGACAATACTATTATAAAACACTATTTTGAATCATGCTAAAAAGCTTGATTAATTCAACGTACTAAAAATCACATAATTTTTATGGTTTCATTAACCAAGTAAAAGTCCAAACGTTTACGTTCTAAATCGGTGTTTTTAACTTTAACCATAACTTCATCACCCAAAGTAATTACATTTTGTGTGGATTGACCAACCATGGCATATTGCTTCTCATCAAAAGTGTAATAATCATCTTTTATATCTTTTACTCTAACCATTCCTTCGCATTTATTTTCGATGATTTCTACGTAAATTCCCCATTCGGTTACGCCAGTAATTACACCTGCAAAAGTTTTATTTTGATGATCTTGCATGTATTTTACTTGCATATATTTAATAGAATCACGTTCGGCTTTTGTTGCCATATATTCTCTTTCGCTTGAATGCTCACATTTATCTTCGTAAATATCAAAATTAGGTGATTTTCCACCATCTAAATAATGTTGTAACAATCTATGTGTCATTACATCTGGATAACGTCTAATTGGCGATGTAAAATGACTATAATAATCGAAAGCCAAACCGTAATGACCAATATTTTTTGTGGTATAAACGGCTTTACTCATGGTTCTAATCGTTAAAGTTTCTACCATATTTTGTTCTGGTTTTCCTTTAACATCTTTTAATAATTTATTTAAAGATTGTGTGATATGTTCTCTTGTATCGGTTTGTATTTTGTAGCCGAAGTTGTTTACAATTCGTTGTAAATCGTCTAATTTTGATAAATCTGGTTCGTCGTGAATACGATATACAAAAGTTTGTTTTGTTGGTTCGCCATTTTTCTTTTTACCGATAAATTGTGCTACTTTTTTATTAGCAAGTAACATAAATTCTTCAATTAACTTATTAGCATCTTTTTGGGTTTTGAAAAAGACACTTATTGGATTTGCATTTTCGTCTAAATTAAATCGTACTTCTGCTCTGTCGAAAGTTAATGCACCATCTTTCATTCTTCCTGCTCTAAGAATTTTTGCTAGTCTATCTAGAGTTAGAATTGCTTCACCTATTTTTGGTGTTACATTGTATTCTTTTTCTGATAAGGAAATTGTTTTTGGGATTGTTAGGTTTATTTTTCCCGCAGATTCCGCAGATTTTCGCAGATTTTTTTCTTGAGATTCTTCTGCAGACTGACCACTTTTTAAAGACTGATTACTTTCAATAATAACCTGTGCTTCTTCATAAGCGAAACGTGCATCACTATAAATTACGGTTCTACCGAACCATTGACTTTTTAAGTTTGCATTTTTATCAAGTTCGAAAACTGCTGAAAAAGTTAGTTTTTCTTCGTTTGGTCTAAGTGAACAAACATTATTTGATAAAACTTCAGGTAACATTGGGACAACTCTGTCCACCAAATAAACCGAAGTTGCTCTTGCATAAGCTTCATCTTCTAAAATTGTACCTTCTAGTACGTAATGACTTACATCTGCAATATGGATTCCTATTTCATAATTTCCGTTAGGTAATATTTTGAATGATAATGCATCGTCAAAATCTTTTGCCGTTGCTGGATCAATAGTGAATGTTAATGTATTTCTAAAATCTCTTCGCTTTGCGATTTCTTTAGCGGTAATATCAATTGGTAATTTGGCAGCATCTTCTTCTACCTTTTCAGGGAAACGATATGGCAAATTATATTCCATTAAAATGGAATGCATTTCGGTATCATGATCGCCTGGTTTACCTAAAACTTCGGTTATTTTACCAAACGGATTTTTAGAGTTTTCGGGCCAATCTTGTATAGAAACTACTACTTTGTCGCCATCTTCTGCATCTTTTATTTTTTTTAAAGGTACAAATATATCCACATACATTTTACTGTCGGCTGGCACTACAAATCCGAAATTTTTATTGAGTTGTAAAACACCAACAAAATCGGTTTTTGCTCTTTCTACTACTTCAACAATATCACCTTCTTGTTTACCGTTTGCTTTACGTTGGTATGCGTAAACTTTTACTAAATCGTTATTTAAAGCGCGATTTAAGTTTCGGTTTGGTATGTAAATATCGTGTTCTAATTCGTCACAAATTACAAAGCCGTTACCTCTTGCATTAACATCTAATTTTCCGAAATAATATTTTTCGTTTGGTATAATTTGAAATTTTCCACGATCGGTTTCTTGTACTTTTTGTTGACCAACTAATTCAATTAGTTTTTGAAGTATTTGTTGTTTTCCTTTAAAGTCATTAATTTTTAATTTTGCAGCAACTTGTTTGTAGTTAAAAGGTTGTTTGCTATCTTTATTTAATACTTGTAATATATTACGTGTTAAATTTTTAATTGTTTTGTTTTTTTTCTTGTAAATTTTGTTTTTACTCATTATTGAGTTTATTTTATTTGTTAATTATTTTATATTTTAAAAATGAAGAAGGTTTTAAAATATTTTATTTAGTGAAGATGCTGGTGCAAAATTACATTATTTTTTTAAATTTAGTTATTTTGTTTCTATTATTAAAAAAACAGCTGTTGAATCACCTATATTTAACACTTCGTGCCATTTAACTCCTTTGTTATAAAAATGAGTATTACTTGGTATTTTTACTTCTCTTACACCATTTTCGTCTTTTATTCTAAATGTACTTCCTTTTAAAGTATAACCAAAATACGGTTTGTGGTAATGCTTATCGTGTCCAACTTTTGGAGGAAAAGTACATTTTAATATGCGTTGTTTTTTATCTTCTCTTATTAATTCACATACTTTTTTATTATTAAAACCTGCTTCTAAAGGATCTGGTAAAACAGATTTTATTTTACAACTAATAAATATAAAAGTTAAAATTAAAAATATGAAAGGTTTCATTTTAGGATAAGTTTTGTCAAAGATACAATTCTAAGTTTAGGGATACTATTAAGGTAATAAAATAGTTTTTTGTTAAAATTTTAACGTCTTTATAATATAATGAAAAACCTAATCAAAATAATAATTGCATTTTTAATAGTTTTCTGTATCGGAATACTTATTGCATATAAAGCCATGTTTATTGCTTATAACAAAGTAAATAACGCACAAGTTATTGTAGAGGTTTTGAGTTATAATTCTAGGGTTTAATCTAAAATCAGTAAACCAATTTTTACGGTTTCTAATAATTCCTTTTTATTATAATTTATTTTTACAGTCACTAATAAACCGTTTAGGAGCGAATATAAAAAGGATGTTATTTTTTTCAGATCTTTAGACTTATTTATTTCACCATTTTCAACACCTTTTTTAAGAAAACTATAAAATACGTTTTCTATAATTGCTTTGTTTTTAATTAAAACCTCTTGCATTATTTTATCTTCAGGTAACATTTCGGTAATTGTATTTACTGCAAAACAACCTCTAATTCCTTTATCGCAAACAGCAGCATCTAATGGTATTTCATAAAATTTTTGAAATCCTTTTTTAACAGATTTTTGAGATTCAAAAAATGCAATTAATCCGTTATTATTTGTCTTTAGATATTTTTTAAACGCTTTGTCGAATAATTCACGCTTACCACCAAAAGTATCGTATAAACTACCACGATTTATACCTAAATGTGTTACTAAATCTTGAATAGAAGTGTTATTATATCCTTTTTCCCAAAACAAATTAATCGTTTTTTGAAGTATATCTTCTTCGTTAAATAGTTTTACTCTTGGCATTTTATTAGTTTTAATTTAAAGAATTTCTCGATGTTATGCGTCTAGTGTAGCATTATGCTTTGTAAACTTTTGCCACGAATGCACGAATATTGTATTCGTGTATTCGTGGCATTTTTTTTTGATATCTTGATGACTCTGCCTCGAGGTAGTTCATTAATATAATTTAGACAAAAAAGACTGAATAATTAAATCCAGCCTCAAAGTTACAAATATTAGAACAATTGTTCCAAAATAAGATAAAAAAATTAGATACTTACATTAATTCCGCCACCAATATTGTATTCAGATCCTGTAATAAAAGTAGAATCATCAGACGCTAAAAAAGAAACTAATTTAGCAACTTCGGTAGGTTCTGCAAAACGTTTTAACGGCACTCTTCCTTGAAAAGTTGCTGCCATTTGGTTAATTGCTTCTTCTGGCAAACCTGCTTTACCATAAATTGGCGTATTAACAGGTCCTGGATTTATAGAATTTACTCTAATTTTTCTTGGTGCTAATTCGGTTGCTGCAATTTTGGTGTACGAATTCATCGCTGCTTTAGAAGCGGAATAAATAGCAGTATTTGCAACACCTTTATTTGCTAAAACCGAAGATACATTAATAACCGATGCGCCATCATTTAAAATAGAAGAGAATTTTTCTAAAGTGAAAAAAGCACCTTTAAAATTAATATTCATCTGATAATCGAAAGATTCTTCAGTATTACTACCAATTGGTGCTGGTTGAAAAACACCTGCATTTATAAATAAAACATCTACTTTACCGTATTCGTTTTTTACAGTTGAAACTAGATCATCTAATTGTTTTAAATCTGTTACATCGGCAACAATTCCTTTTACACCAAGTTCTTCGGCAGCATTTTTTACACGTTCGGCATTTCTACCACTTATAATAACTGTTGCACCATTTGCTTTTAATTCTTTTGCAGAAGCATAACCAATACCGCTATTACCACCTGTAATTACTACTACTTTGTTGTTTAAATTACTCATAATTTTGTTTTTATATTAATATTAGAACGTTCGTTCAAGATGCAAACATATAATAAAAAAACGAACGTTCCAAATAAATAATTTAATTATTTATTTGTGAGACTCTAAAAAATTATATTCAATTTTTTAGTTAATCGAACTAATCTAGCTTTTCAGTGGGATATTGGTTTAATACCTCGACCCTTGGGTCGATTTTTATTATTGCTAAGGCTTACCGTGAGGTTTAATACCTTTTATTTATCAGAGATTTTATGCTGTTTTATAAAACACAAAATGTTGAATAATTAAATCAACCTTAAAATGTACAAAATCAAGATTTTGTTTTAATTTGTGATTAAACATACGTAAAATATTTTAGAAGCGTCAATAGATAGTTTTGTGTTTTTTAACATAATTACCTTGTTTTTATAAGCAAGAAAAAAACACCAAAAAATGAAGAGGGAATTCATATTTTATAGATGAAACTATCTACTGACTTCTAATTAATTATTGAATAATTAATTTACCTGAATATAATTGATTAGAATTTTTGGTATGTAAAGAATATCGGTAAAGTCCTTTTTGAAAATCTAAAGGTATTGACCAACTTAATGTTTCACTTTCAGAATTTAAAAGACTTGTTTTGTAAATTAATTGCCCAATGGTTGAATAGATAAAAAGTTCGGTTTCTTCAACTGTTTTTATTTGATTAAAATAAACAATAGATCCTACTTTTACAGGATTTGGATATGCAATTACACTGTTTTTTGAAAAAGAAACATCGTTAACTCCAAGAGTTTGAAGAAATGTAGAGTCATAATAACTAAAATTAACCGTAGATAAATCTTCAGACATGACTATAGTAAATATTGGTACCTCAAACTCTTCAGCATAAAAATAATAAACATTTTGAGTTAACGTTTCCCCTTGACTTACGCCAAAAGCCTCTAATAAGGAAGCTGGTGCTGGTGAATCATTAATAAAATAGTTACTAACAATTACCTCTTGATTTTTTATTAGTAGTGTATTATAAGGTATGCTTGGTCCATTAGGTGTAGGCAATATAAGTTCTCCCCAACCAACAACCTCACTTGTATTAGTTGCAACTTGATTTTGGGAACCAGGTGTGTTTTCCAAACCAAAAGCAGTTACGGTTAATAAAAAATCAGTTTGAAAATGAGTATCACTAGACCAACTCATTCCAAATGAAGTAGGAAACATTACAGTATAAAATGGTATTGGAAAAATATTACTTCCACCTGGGAAATTTAAAAAATCTAAATTATTACCAGTAATGCTTTCTAAATTAATATTTTGAGGTAATTTATAACTTCCTACCTCCATTATTCCTGTGGCATCTTTTTTAGAGTAATACTCACTTTCTAAAGCAATATCCCCTAAAAAAGCATCACCCAAAAAGTAACGTGTAAAACTATCAAAACCTTCTCTAGTAGCAGGATTGAAATTTACTGTCAAATTACCTGTTGGGTTAGGTAATGTTGAATAATCATAAATTTGATTTTCTGCTTCAATCGGAATTGAGATACCAGAATTGTTATACATTCTTATATTTTCATAAGTAGAACTATGTGGTGTGTTATTTTCTTGTAGTACAATTTGTGCATTAGAAAAAATAATAATGAAGAATTGTAAAAGTGTAATTTTTAATTTCATAATAGTTTAATTTTAAGTTATTTTAATTTATATTTTTAATACGTATTACTACATTAGTAACAATGCAAAATTATACAAAGACCTTATATATAATTGAATTTACTGATACGTAATTAATACGCAGTATCTTTTTTAAGATACGCAATTAATACGCAATTAAACATTTTATTGAAATTCATGATGTAATTGTCCTATTAACTACTTAAATTCGTTTTATGAATATTAAAACTTTCTTATTTATACTATTTGCAATAATAGTAAACCTTAAATATTGTTTTGCTCAATCGGATTTATTAAGAATAGAAACATTAATAGACTCAATTAAATTATTAGATAATAAACCGCACGAAAGAGCAAAATTTGTTTCGAAAATTAACCACATATATATATAGAGCGGTTTTCTCCATTATTATATCCATACATTAAAAAAGAATTTGAGAATATAAGTGATATAACATCAAATACTGTTAAATATGACATATCACATTTAATGGAAGCTGTATATTATGCATTTGGGGATTATGATAAGGCAGCAATTATTGCATACGATTTACTTAAAATAGCAAAACAAACAAAAGATTCTACACAACTTTATTTTGCTTATTCATCTATTGGTGCAGATGAGAATATTAAAGGTAATGATGATATTGAATTTTTATTATTAGCGCATAAATTTGCAGAGTTTGATAAAGGTCTTTTAGCAAAATCAAATATTGAATTAAGTATGGTATATTTAGATCAAAAAAAATATGATTTAACTAAAAACCATCTTACAAAAGCAATAAAAATTGCAGTTAAAGAGAACAATTTAATTCAATTAAGTTATGGTTATACTACAATGATTGACTATTTGTATGAAACGAAAGAATATAATAATGCCTTAGAATATGTTAAGAAAGTAGATTCATTAGTTCGTAAAAATCCATTTTTTTATGATTTTAGAGATATTCTTAACACTAGAATAACCACAGGATTAATTTACTCAAAAACAAAAAAATATAATAAAGCAACCCAACAATTTAAAAAAGCATTAAAATTAGCAACAAAAGCAAATGAGAAAGCCACAATTTCTTTAATTTATGAATCTTGGTCTGATTTAGAGGAATTAAAAGGAAATTATATAAAGAGTTTATCATTGTATAAAAAACATACAAGTCTAGATAAAGAAATATTTAATAAGGAGTCTAGCTTCCAATTAAATGCTTTAAAAGTTAAATATGATTTTGATAAAAAAGATTTAGAAATAGATGTTGTAAAGAAGAAAGAAGGATTTATAAGAAAACAATTCTGGTATTTATTAACCATTACAATAGCTATTGTTTTGTTGTTAATTGTGTTTATTTTATTCTTAAAAAACAAATTAAAAACATTTCTTGCTAATGAAGAATTAACTAACCAAAAAAATAAAAACAAGAATATTGAAATTAAAAATTTAGAACTAGAAATTGAATTAAAAAACAAAAAATTAGCAGACATTTTTCTTTATCAATATGAAAAAGCAAAATTATTAAAAAATGTTGTTGAGAATGTAAACAAATCAACCGATGATTTTAAAAACATATTAAAAGAACAATTTAACCAAAATGAAGATTGGCAAAGTTTTAAATTTCATTTTGACAAAGTACATGAGGGTTTTTTCAATAAACTCAAAAAGTTATCGAATAACCTTACCCCAAAAGATATAAGGTATTGTGTTTATATTAGAATGAATCTTACTTCAAAAGAAATAGCTATTATGTTGGGTGTTTCTTATAGAACTGTAGAAGGAATTAGAGGTCGTGTACGAAAAAAATTAAAATTAAATTCAGAAACAGATATTGTTTTATTTTTAATGAATTTGTAAATTTTTTATTTTTCAAAACTTCTACCTTTCCAGTCATACTTCTTAAAAAAAGACAAACTCACCACCAAAACCACAA
>CAYQTF010000095.1:8713-9834 GCA_964420345.1 uncultured Flavobacteriaceae bacterium | reverse complement strand
AAACCAACAACAAACTGTATTTTATCACATTTTGCAATTGGTCCAATGTGTTCTGTAATAAGTTGATTTACTTCCTTTTTTAAATTGTTATCACCAATAAAACCATCGTGTAGAATAACGTAAGCATATAATGCGTTTCCTTTTATATCATGCGGAAAACCAACCACAGCAGATTCTACTATTTTTTTATGTTCATCAATGGCATTTTCTATTGGTGCAGTTCCTAAATTATGACCAGAAACGATAACTACATCGTCAACTCTACCTGTTATTCTGTAATAACCATTTTTATCTCGTAAAGCGCCATCGCCTGTAAAATACTTATTTTTAAAAGTCGAAAAATAAGTTTCTTTATAGCGTTTATGATTTCCGTAAATAGTTCTTGCCATAGAAGGCCACGGAAATTTAATTGCTAATCTTCCTTCGGCAGGATTTCCTTTAATTTCATTATCTTTTTCATCTAATAAAACAGGTTGCACGCCTAACATTGGTAAAGTTGCAAAAGTTGGTTTTTGTTCTGTAACTCCAGCCAACGAAGAAATCATCATTGCGCCAGTTTCGGTTTGCCACCAAGTATCTACTATTGGGCATTTTCCTTTACCTATATTTTGATCATACCAATGCCACGCTTCTTCGTTGATGGGTTCGCCAACTGTTCCTAAAACTTTTAAGGAAGATAAATCGTGTTTATTTACTAATTCCAATGGGAATTTTTCTAAAGCTCTAATTGCAGTTGGTGCCGTATAAAACTGATTTACTTTGTGTTTTGCTACAACTTCCCAAAAACGTCCGCCATCAGGAAAAGTTGGAATTCCTTCAAACATTAAAGTAGTTGCACCTTGCAAAAGTGGTCCGTAAACAATGTAACTATGGCCAGTAATCCAACCAATATCTGCGGTACACCAATAGACATCATTTTCTTGATATTGAAAAACATTCTGAAACGTAAACGCCGTATTTACCATATAACCAGCGCAAGTATGCACCATACCTTTTGGTTTACCTGTGGAACCAGAAGTATATAAAATGAATAATAGATCTTCGGCATCCATAGTTTCTGCTTCGCAATATGTGTCTGCTTTTAACAATTCATCGTGCCACCATTTTTGGTTTTCTTTTAA
>CAYQTF010000095.1:4835-8613 GCA_964420345.1 uncultured Flavobacteriaceae bacterium | reverse complement strand
TTTAGCGTCTTTAAACCATTCTATTTTTGGAGTCGAAAAATCGTATTCTAATACTTTAGACCATTTTTGTTTCCAGTTAAAATTTTGGGCTATTTCTGACCAGAATTTTTCAGGGTTTTCTATAGATTTTTTGTAGGATTCTTTGTATTGTTTTTGTGTGGTTATTTTGAAAGACATGTTTTTGTTTTAACTTTGTAAATATATGTAAAAATTCATACGATGACTTAAAGTCATCGTATGAATATAAAATTCTGTATCTTTCACTCATCAAAATCAAATCAGAATGAATCAAAATTATAACAAACCTTCCTTTAAAAAATTATTAGAAAAATTACAAGAAGAGTCTTGGCAATTAGAATTACTAATTTCTGGATTTGCTATTTTTGGATTGTTTTATGCTTACAATCCTCTTGAAACTATTAATAGAGAAGCACAGAATGACAAGGAAATGTTGATTTTTTTTGGTTCTATGATTGTACTTGTGTCTATATCTATCTTAATTTTCAATTTATTATTACACGTTATTTTACGTGGTTTATGGATTGGTGCTTTAGGTTTAAGATATGTATCTGGCGATATTGATTATAAAAAATTAAATTACAGTCAAAAATTCACTAGTTATTTAAAACGAAAAGTAGGTTCTTTTGACAACTATATAGGGAAACTAGAAAATTTATGCAGTGTTATTTTTGCAATTTCATTTTTGCTCATTTTTTATGTTTTAGCCTTTGCAATTGTAATGTTAACAATAACAGGTATTGCACTTTACTTTCTTGGAAATGATAATTTATCAAATTGTATTTCTAAAGGTATTGGTATTCCGTTAATGATTTTTGTAGTAATAGGTATGTTTTTAACTTTTTTTGACTTTGTAACCCAAGGTTTGTTAAAAAAGAAACAATGGATTTCTAAGATATATTTTCCATTTTATTGGGTTTTTAGTTTTTTAACTTTATCCTTTTTATACAGACCATTAGTCTATAATTTTTTAGACAATAAATATGGCAAACGTGTAAGTTTTATTTTAATACCGTTTTATATTTTAATAATGATTCTTACTTCTTTTTCTTATCAAAAATCAAACTTTTTAGAAATTAATAATATGCATCCTATGCGATCTAATAATATAGTTGCTAGTAGTAGAAATTATGAAGATTTATTGCTAAAAAGCGATTTATTTATAGACAATTTTGCAATACAATCTAAAGTAATTACAGAACCTTATTTAAAAGTGATTTTTTCTTTTTCAGATAGAGTAGAAGATAGAATATTTAAATTTAATGAAAGTTTAAAACCAAAAGAAGATAAACGTGGTTTACAATCGGGTATGCAATTTGGATCTATCAAATTTAATAAAACCAAACAGGATAGTTTAAGAATTGAATATCTAAAAACATTTAATAAAATTTATAATATTAAAATTGATACTACGTATTATAATACAGATTTTATTATTACAAAAAATAAAGATGATAAATTTGGTTTTGAAACTTATATTAAAATAAATCACTTAAAAGAAGGTAAACATATTGTAGATTTTGTAAGGTTAAAGCATAAAGATACAGACTCTTTAGTTTCTATGCGAAAAATCCCGTTTTGGTATTTTAAAGATTAATTCTTCCAAGTTTTTATAATATACTGATATGGTAATAAAGTTCGGTTTACTTCAAATTTATTAAAACCTGCTAATTTTAGTTCTTTGATTACCAAACTATCCGAAAGTCGCATTTTATATGGTGGACCAGCAACTTTTTCTTTAAATTTCTTTTTCATAAAATCTACAACCATTAACATTCCGTTATCTTTTAGTCCGTTTTTTACTGCTTTAAAATAAGCAACTCTATCTTCAATATGATGATACGTATTTACTATAATTACGCCATCAACTTCTGCTTTGGTTAATGCAGGATTGTCATAAGGTAATTTTCTAATTTCTATTCTATCTGCATAGATTTTATTCTCTTTCATTTTTAATTTAATGAAATCATGAAATTCATCGCTTACATCACCAGCAATTACATTTGCTCCTTTTTCGGCTAGTTTAAAGGTAAAATAACCTGAACCTGAACCAATATCTAATATTTTTTTACCGTTTAAATCGCCAAACAATGCAATTACTTCATACGGTTTTTGGGTTTTTGCTCTTTCTTCGCTTTCAAAACTTTTAATTAAATCTTCCACACTATTTTTGTGCATGTGTTTATTTGCATGATTGTGGTCGTGGTTTTCTTTGTGATTCTCTTTATGGTTTTCCTTGTGATTACTTTTATCGTGAGAATGTTTGTGATTTTCTTTTTTACAACTTACAATCGCTATAGAAATTATAAGGAAAATTAATAGGTGTTTTTTCATTTTATTTGTTTTAAACTGTTTGTTTTTTGATTAATTTTTTATTGACAAGGTATGTAATTAATCCGATAATAATATTTAACGAACCAAAAAGACATTCTTTGGGTTGCTGTGTAATAAGGTAAAATAAAATCCATACACTAAACGATAAAAATAGTATCTGTGTAAAAGGATATAACGGACTTTTATACGTGTTTTTTGAAAGTCCTTTTCTTCTCAAAATAAATGATCCATAAACGGTTATTGCTGCAAATATATTCAATAAAAAACCACAATAGATTAATATTTGCTCAAAAGTTCCTGTTAAAATCATACTTATCGCAATAGATGACTGTAATAAAATCGCTCTAATTGGTATGTTTTTTTTAGATGTTTTTTTAAAATATGACCAAAGTTTATAATCTTCTGCCATTACTTTTATAACGCGTGGACCAACCCAAATCATTGCGCTTATACTTGATAATAACATTACTGCTATAGCAATACTCATTAGTTTCCCACCTTTTATACCAAAGATATTTTTACTTACAATTTCGCCAATTTCTAATTGACCTTGCAAGGCTTCTAAAGAAGCATTTTTTAAGAAAACAAGATTCAATAAAATGTAAATTACACTAACTAAAATAGTTCCTAAAAGTAATGCTCTTGGTAGGTTTTTAGTCGGGTTTTTAATTTCATCGGTAATATATGCAGCAGCATTCCAACCAGAATAAGAGAATGTTACATAAACAAACGACACCGCAAAACCTGGATAAAATATTTCCGATTGCCAACTATTACTAAAATCTAAAGCGTTTTCTGGGTTTGTATGAAATAATCCGAAAAGGATAAAAACCAAAATTAATACGACTTTAAACGAAGTGGTTATATTTTGAAAACGTTCGCTACTTTTTAAATTAATTAAGTGAAAAAGAGTAATAAAAATAATTGTAAACGATGCGGTAATTATTGGAGAAATTGTAGGAAAAATATGCGCATATTTAACCAAAGCAATTCCTGCTAACGCAATTGGTGCAGCAAAACCAACCGTCATAGAAACCCAACCAGACAAATAACCAACTACTGGATGAAATAATTGCGATAAAAAATGATATTCGCCACCAGAACGTTTTAATGCTGTGCCAATTTCGGCATAACTAAGTGCTCCACAAAACGCCATTAACGCTCCAAAAACCCATAAAATTATTATTGACCAAGTGTTCGAAATACTAGTTAATTGAAAACCTAAACTTGTAAAAACACCAGAACCAATCATGTTTGCAACTACAATTGCGGTTGCTGCATACCAACTGATTTTTGTGTTTGTTTTTTGCATTTAAGTTCAATATTTTTTAACCCTTTGGGCGTTAATAAACTTGTGAATATTAACGCTTAAAGGTTTGTTTTAGGTTTTCTAAATTAAATCTTATTTAGTCAAAGTAACATCAAT
>CAYQTF010000095.1:0-4735 GCA_964420345.1 uncultured Flavobacteriaceae bacterium | reverse complement strand
AAGGTTTGTTTTAGGTTTTCTAAATTAAATCTTATTTAGTCAAAGTAACATCAATAATAAAGCCGATTTGGTTCTTTGCCATAAGCAAATGTTGTATTGCTATATCTTTCGTTCCAAAATTCTTTCATTATAAATTTGCAATCACGTCTTTTAAATCTTGATTAATTTCTTCATTCACAATTTTCCCATCTTTAAAATTATCGTAAAAACTACCAATACTTAAAGTTGCAACAACATTACCACTAAAATATGGTATTGTTTTTTCAGTTATTTTTAAAGCAGAATTTCCGCCACCTTTTCCTGGTGATGTGCTTAATATAATAATCTTTTTATTTTCTAAAAAAATTCGATTATTTCTTGACAACCAATCTAATATATTTTTGAAAAAGGCAGATATATTTCCGTTATGTTCTGATACTGAAATGATAAGATTGTTAGCGGTTTCTAATTTTTCCGCTAAATTTTTCACATTTTTCGGAATACCTTCGTTTTCTTCAATATCCATATTATACATTGGTATATCGTAATCCGTTAAGTTTATCACTTCCGAATTATCGGTTAAAGAAGCAGCATAAGTTACCAATTGCTGGTTAATTGATTTTGAACTATTACTGCCAGAAAATGCTATTGTTTTCATGTTTTTCTGATTTTAATTTAGTCAAAAATAAGCATCATTTTCATAATAAGAGAATGATGTTTATTGAAATTATTTATAATGCTATAAATTAAAATTCTAAATCTACTACCAAATCAAAATCATCATAAATTGCTTTATCTTTTAAATTACCAAAGAAACTTGTAGATCCATAACGAACATCAAATTTTGTTCTGTCAATTTTTAAAGTTGCTGTTGCTTTATTTCCATAAATTGAAAATGCTACATTTACTTTTTTAGTAATGTCTTTAATCGTAATTTCAGCAGTTACATTATACCCGTTTTTACCATTTGACTTTACTTTAGTAAATAACAATTTGGCAGTTGGGAATTTAGCAACTCCAAAGAAATCATCCGATTTTAAATGACCTTCTAATTTACCTTTATATTTACCTGTTAAATCTGTACTTACCAATGAAGTCATATCCATAATAAATTCGCCATCAAATAATTTGCCATCTTTAAATGTTAAAGAACCCGATTTAATGTTAATTGTACCTTTATGAGAACCTGTTACTTTGTATCCTTTCCATTCCACATTGCTTTTTTCGGTATTAATTTTTTTTTGTTGTGCATTACTAGTTGCAAAAGAAAATATAATTGCTATTGCAAATGCTAAATTTTTAATTGTGTTTTTCATTTTGTTTGTTTTTATTGTTTATTAATTTAGAATGCAAATATTAACCGAATTACTGTTTTAGAAAATAAGGTAGATTATTAAATGATGTTAATGTAGATTAACATTTATAAAAAGAATAATATATTGTTCTTTTTATAAAAAAATATGTATATTAGCCAATATATTAATCTTTATGAATAAATTCACTGTCAAAAAATTACCATCAGATATTTTAAAAGATTTATCAATAAATCTTAAAATAATACGAAAACAACAGCAATTAACGCAAGTGTCATTAGCAAAAAAATCGGGCGTTTCGCTAGGTAGTTTGAAACGTTTTGAGCAAACTGGTCAAATTTCGTTAATTTCATTATTACAATTAGTTCAAATTTTGCATCGTTTAGATGATTTTGAAAAATTACTACAACCAACTATTGATTTAAAACGAATTGAAAAATTATTTAGCAATTAAAAAATGGTTTCGATTAAAAAAATAAATATAAGCATTCAATTTGATAACAAACCCATTATTGTTGGCGAAATGCTTCAAGATAAACAACAAATTTATTTTAAATATAGTGATGATTTTTTAGATTCAAAAATAAATATTTCACCGTTTAAATTAAAGTTAACAAATCAATTACAATTTCTTAAAAACATTCCGTTTAACGGTTTGTTTGGTGTTTTTGATGATAGTTTGCCAGATGGTTGGGGAAAATTATTATTAGATAGAACCTTGACTTCAAAAGGTGTTTCAATTCATCAAATAACACCTTTAGACCGTTTGGCTTATGTTGGCTTAAAAGGTAAAGGTGCATTAATCTATCAACCAGAAATCACAACTAATTTTGACTTTAACAATCCATTAGATTTAGATAAAATAGCAACTGAAGTTAACCTAATAATTAATGATAAAACAACTATTATTTTAGATGAAATTTTTCAAATAGCAGGTTCATCTGGTGGCGCAAGACCAAAAATAAATGTAGGTTTTAACCCAATAACAAATAATGTTATTCATTATCAAGAAATTTTACCTAAAAATCACGAACATTGGTTGATAAAATACCCATCTTCTTTTGACCAAAAAGATATTGCAAATATTGAATTTGCTTATTATAAAATGGCTTTAGATTGTGGTATAAAAATGAGCGAATGTAAATTATTTAAAGGTGAAAAAGGTACTTATTATTTTGGTGCAAAACGCTTTGACAGAATCAACAATACTAAAATACATCTACATTCTGCTAGTGGTCTTTTACACGATGATTATCGGTTTAGCAATTTAGATTATGGGCATTTAATGGATGCTACTTTTCGGTTAGAAAATGATGTAAACGCTTATAAAAAAATATTAAAACTTGCAACATTTAATGTTTTTACACATAACCGTGATGACCACAGTAAAAATGTATCCTATTTAATGGATAAAAATGGAAAATGGAAATTAGCACCAGCATACGATTTAACATTTTCAACTTCATCTAACGGATTTCATAGTACAATGATTGCAGGAGAAAGTAAAAATCCTACCGAAAAACATTTGACAGAATTAGCAAAAATTTTTAACGTAAAAAAACCAAATCATATTTTTGAACAAGTAAAAGAAGTAAAATCTAATTGGAAAAAATATGCAGACGATTGTGGTGTTTCTACGACTTCTAAAAATAGAATATTTAAAGAATTAAACTCATAACTATGAAACAAAGATGCGAATGGTCAACTAAAAACCAAAAAGAACAAGATTATCACGATAAAGAATGGGGAATACCTATTTATGACGATCGCTTATTATTCGAATTTTTAATTTTAGAAGGTGCGCAAGCAGGTTTAAGTTGGTCAACCATACTAGCCAAAAGAGAAACCTACAGAATTGCTTTTGATAATTTTGATGCCGAAAAAATTGCGAATTACAATCAGAATAAAATTGACAAATTATTGTTAGATAAAGGAATTGTTCGGAATAAATTGAAAATTAATTCCACTATTACCAATGCTAAAATATTTTTAGAAGTACAAAAAGAATACGGTAGTTTTTCTAATTATATTTGGAATTTTGTAGATGGAAAACCGATAAAAAACAATTGGAAAACGGTTAATGATGTACCTGCAAAAACTGAATTATCAGACCAAATGAGTAAAGTATTAAAAAAACGAGGTTTTAAATTTATTGGTTCTACTATTTGTTACGCTTTTATGCAAGCAGTTGGCATGGTAAACGACCATGTTATTACTTGTTTTAGGTATAGCAAAGTTTAATAGCATTTCAAATAAATAATGAAATAAAAAATTAAAAGAAAGCAGTTTGTTTTAAAGTTCATTAAAAGGTATTAAACCTCGGAAGACCCATCACGCCTTTGTCGTGATAAAAGGGTCACATATAAAAATTGAGAACTAACAATAAAAAATTATTAATTTCACTTGATTTTATCAAATATTTTCTCGTACTTTACAACATTATATATAAAACATTAAAACGATTTTATATATAACCGTTGTAGAGCATTAAAAAACAAAGAGAGAAAATGGAAATTCCAATGCTGAATGAAAAGGAACATGAAATTGCGGAAAAATTATATAGGAAAGGATTTAAAATACCTATAAGAGACCGAGAAAAAAGATTTAAAGAATTATTAGATTTCTATAATGAATAAACAGATTTTGAGGAAACTGAACCAGATGCAATAATGCACCATAGAATTAGTATTTATGGAACAGATTGTGAAAAATGTGGAAAGCTATATCGAACGCAAAAAGCAAATTTCTGCGCAAATTGCGGGAATAAAAAATTAAATAAATAGTGTTTGTAAAAAATGAAAATAAAGGAACCTGATTTTAGATGTGGAACAAAAAAAGCAATTGAAGAACTTGTTGCGGAATACAAATATCCATATGAAGAAGGTATGCAGGATTGGTCATATGAAATTGCTGATCCAAAAAAAATAAAAGAATATTTTAAGCATTATGATGAACAAACAGACGAAGACAAGAAGTTTAGCCTAATGGAAATGCTAATTCAAGCAATTACAGATACTAATAATAAATCTGAATTTGAAAAATACTGGAATAAATTAAAAGAATTATTAATTAAAGATTTTGAATTACACGAATACACTATTTTTTATTGGAGTTGTTTAGGGGAAAATTTAACAGATTGTTGGAAAATAACAAAAAATATGCGAAATTTCCTATTTGAAATTAAGAGTAACAGATAATGATAAAACGCTCTACAATCAGTATAAGCAATAATGGCTAATGCAAACTTCAATGTTGGTTTTGCAAAACGAAGTCCGCAAAATTTTTTAAATTTTGCCTTTTTATTTTTTGAATTGTAAAATTCAAAAAATTGTGCTACTTTTACAACACGAAGTAAGAGCATTTTAAACCATTACTGCTCATACTGTAACGTTGATAAAGTACTTACAATACAGGTAATTTATGCTTAATATTAAATGACTAAT
>CAYQTF010000094.1:0-9918 GCA_964420345.1 uncultured Flavobacteriaceae bacterium | reverse complement strand
GTAATGAATAAATTATTGTTTAACCAAAAGTTGCATTTGTAACTTGAATCTTGCTATATTTAATATTACAACGGAAACTAATTATAGTGATTTTGCAAGTCCATTAGATACGCAATGGGCTTATGGAACTACAGCAGATATAGCTACATTAACTTTTCAAGATTGGGAAACAACTCATAATAGTGATCCAACCGATATAGTAAATCAAGATATGGTATTACATTTAATTACAGATGATATCTATATGGATATAAAGTTTTTATCTTGGACTACTGGAGATGGTAATGGAACTAGTGGCGGCGGTGGTTTTAGCTACCAACGTTCAACAGATCAAACAGCAAATACTTCGGAATTTTCTTCTTTAAAAGAAATAAAATTATTTCCGAACCCTGCAACAGGTTTTATCCAGTTTTCTAATGTAACAGAAACTGCTAATTATCAAATATATGATATATTAGGTGGAAAAATATCTCACGGTAGTCTTTTAAATAAAAAGGAAGTGAGCGTGCAACATTTAACTAGTGGTTTGTATTTTATTACTATTAATAATGGTGATAAAATAAAATTTATAAAAAAATAAAGATTTAATAGTTAAATAAAATTGCCTCATAACCATTCACATAGCGGTCATCATCATCCTAAATTAAGTGGGAAAAACTTGCTGATTTCTATTGTTTTAAATGTAATTATTACCATTGCGCAACTAATTGGTGGTTTTTTATCGGGTTCTTTAGCGTTAATTTCGGATGCGGTTCATAACCTATCCGATGTAATTTCATTGATTGTAAGTTACATTGCTAATAAATTATCCAATTCTAAAAAACAGACCTTAAAACAAACTTTTGGCTTTAAAAGAGCCGAAATTATTGCAGCGTTTTTTAATGCTGCAACTTTAATAATAATTGCTGTTTTATTAGGAATAGAAGCTGTAAAACGTTTTAATAATCCACAAGAAATAGAAAGTAATCTAGTTATTTGGTTAGCATTATTAGGAGTTTTAGCTAACGGGTTTAGTGTTTTACTCCTTAAAAAAGATGCCGAACATAACTTAAATATGAAATCGGCATATTTACATTTATTAACCGATATGCTAACTTCTGTTGCGGTTTTGGTTGGTGGTTTACTTATGAAATATTACCACATTTATTGGATTGATGCTGTGCTTACTCTCGTTATTTCTATCTATCTAATATATATGAGTTGGCATATTTTTATGGAATCCTTAAAAATATTAATGCTCTTTGCGCCTGATAATATTGAAATTAAAGCTATTGAAAAGGCAATATTAAAAATAGATGTAATAAAAAATATTCATCACGTCCATATTTGGCAATTAAATGAACATAATTGCCATTTTGAAGCACATATTGAATTTAGGAATGATATAAAAATATCGGAATTTGATGTAATTTGTGAAAAAATTGAACGTTTACTAGCACATGATTTTAATATAAATCATTCTAATTTACAAGCAGAATACAATCGCAATCATAATAAAAACTTTATTATTCAAGATGAATAATTATAACATCACAACCTGTGTCTATTAAATTTTACCCAAAAGAGTTTAACATGTTAACCAAAGAAGAGCTTTATGAAATACTTCGTTTACGTACCGAGGTTTTTGTGGTAGAACAAAATTGTGTATATCAAGATATAGACAATAAAGACCAAAAAGCAATACACATTTTAGGTTATGAAAACAAAAAATTGATTGCTTACGCTAGAATTTTTAAAGCTGGTGATTATTTTAAACGAGCTAGTATTGGTAGAGTTTTGGTTGTAAAAGAATTTAGAGGTTTAGATTATGGTTTTAAATTAATGGAAACCGCTATAATGGCAATTAATGTACATTATAGAGAATTTGAAATTGCCGTATCTGCACAAGAATATTTAGAAAAATTTTATAATCGTTTGGGGTTTATTAAAATTAAAGGTTCCTATTTGGAAGATGGTATTCCGCATATTTATATGATTAAGTAATTGATTGTTTTACTACACATTTTTCAATAATTAGCTGTTTTTATTTCATTAGAAATATGTTTTAGGCTTTAAAACGTATTACTAATTATTCCGTTTACGTCATTCACGTTGTTTGTGACGTCATTCACGCTATTTTTTTGTTTTAAAGCTTCTTATCCCTTTATGTTTGTGGTGTTGAAATATTCGCGATGTTTTACAATTATAGTCTGAATAAACCGAAAATGGACTTGAAATATATTAGGAGTAGGTGAACTTTAAACTTAAATATTTATGAAAACAATTAAATTATTATCTTTTTTATTACTAATAATAACCTCTTGTGATGCGGATTGCTCAGGGGATGAAGAAAAAAACATAGGTTGTACAGAAGAAAGAGCATTAAATTTTGATTATTCCGCAGAAGAAAACGATGGAAGTTGTGTTTTTTCAAAAGTAACTTTTTATAAAAAATATCAATATTTTAATAATGTTTTAATTACTAATATTAATCTTTCTGTTAATGGCAATGATTTGGGTTCATTATCTATATTTTATCCTAATGGACCTGGTAATTGTTCATCCAACGGAACTATACCATATCAGTTTTTAAATGGGGAATCAATAGAGTGGAATACTGTAATTTCATTATATAATGGCAATATAATATATGGTTCTGGTACTGTTTCCCCTAACAGTGTTGAGTGTCTAAAAGTAAATATAACAAACTAAATAACATGAAAAATAAATTAAATATAACAATGTTATTTTTATTGTTTGGCATATTAATTCAAGCACAAAACTCTATTAACACTTCTAGTCAAAATATTATTAACTCTAGTGGATCTACAAGCTATTCATTTGGGCAATTAATAACTTTATCTCTCGTAAATAATGACGGTTCCATCTCGCATGGTGTGCAACAAGCCTATGAAATTGTAACATTAAGTGTGAAAGAAACTAATTTAGATTTTATACTACAAATATATCCAAATCCAACAACGGATAAATTAATATTAAAAACGAAAAAAATAGATTTTACAGGTGTCCATTTTATATTATATGATATAACTGGAAAAATTATAAAAGAAAAATCTATTTTAAATGAAATAACAGAAATAAATATGAGTCCTTTTATTTCCTCTAGTTATTTTCTTAAACTATTTAAAAAACAAAAAGAAATAAAAACAATTATAATAATTAAAAACTAAAATTATGAAAATCTTATTTACCACTATAACCTTATTCTTTTTTTTAACAATGACTTGGTCACAAAGTCCAGAAAAAATGAATTATCAATCCATAGTAAGGAATGTTAATAACTCTTTAGTTACGAATCAATCTGTTGGGATTAAAATAAGTATACTACAAGGTAGTATTAATGGAAGTGTAATTTTTGAAGAGATCTATAATCCAAATCCAACAACCAATATAAATGGATTGTTAACATTAGAAATAGGAAATGGAATAGCAATTAATGGTATGTTTAACACTATAAATTGGGGAAATGGTCCTTATTTTATAAAAAGTGAAACCGATCCAAATGGAGGTACAAATTATACATTAACAGGTGTTAGTCAATTAATGAGCGTGCCTTATGCATTACACGCAAAAACAGCGAATACGGCATTAATAGCAAATAATGTTATTACTTATGAAGTTGGGGATTTTGCACAAGGAGGTGTTGTGTTTTGGCTAGATGAAACGGGGCAACATGGGTTGGTTTGTGCTATTTCCAATCAAAGTAATGGTTCCATTTGGAAAAACACAAATGGAGTAGTCTATAATACAAGCCACGGAATATATGCAGGGAAAATGAATACCGCATATATAAATATAGAAATAGGTTTTAATGGGTTTGGTTCAGTAGCATCACAAGATTGTAGTAATTACATGTCCATTACTAATAATATAAGTTATGGTGACTGGTATTTACCTTCTTTAAATGAGCTTTTAATAATGTATCAAAATAGGTTAATTATTGATACTACTGCTACTGCAAATGGAGGTGAGTTTTTTAATAATGCTTCTTATTGGACTTCTAATTATTATGGTGGTAATAATTCAGCAAGGTATATTGACTTTTCAAATGGTACAGCAACCCTGTCTGCGTTATATGATGTAACTTTAAAGGTTAGAGCAATAAGGTCTTTTTAAATCCATTGTATATTAATAATAACATTATTACCGCGAAATAATAATACAAACCATTTCGAAAAACTTATTTCTAATTATTTTGTAACTGATAAATCAATAAATTGATTTGGTGTTTTGGTAGCTAAAAAGAGCATGCAATCAATTTAAACAAGTCTAAAACAAGCTAAAAAAATGACTTTAAACAAGAAGTAGGTATTAATTAAAATTAATTTATTATGAAAACAATAACCCTTATGAGTAGTCTGTTATTTTTAACATTAGTAATCTTTTCGTTTACAGAAATTAATACGGAAAAAATAATAGACGTTGAAACAAAGGATACGAAACCAGAAACAGGTTGCTATTGGGATGGTTACGGAAACACCTATTCCAAACGTGGCACATCTTGTGGTTCAGACAGTTCTTTAAAAGTATATTATAGCAATCCATATACTTATAAAGTAAGAGTAGCTTTATATATGCGCGATGAAAATGGTAAGACCAAAGGTTCGCCTTATGTAATTCATGTTGCTCCTGGTAGAAAAAGCTCGGGACATAAATGTTATTCTAATGGAAGATACAGTGTATTAGTATCTCGATATAAAGGAAGATGTACGTTTCCTAAATATTATTAGTTTTTCTTTTTTTGAAAGTGCTAAAAAAAGTAACATTGTCTTTTTTAGCATTTTCTTTAAAAAATAAATCTTATATTTAACCAATTCAATATTACAACAATATGAAAAAAGTTTTATTTCTCTTATTTATTTTATCTTGTTATTTGGGGTATTCTAAAGATTTTAAATGGAGTAATTCTAAAACAAAATCTGTGGATAATTTTATAAGTACCGAAAACCTTACGTATAATAAAAATACCAACCAGTATAATAAAGGAAATACCGTTTATCTATTTATCGATGAAAATGGAAACCATATTAAAACAGGATATCCAACCAAATTAAATAAAAATAATCTCTATATAATGACTTTGGTTGTTTCTAAAAAAAGTTTAAAAACCTATGTTTTTACATGTAATTTTGAAGGAGAATATGGCGATGATTTAACTATTGAAAATGATAGTGTTTATGGTATGGCTAATATCAATAAAAAAGAAAAATACACTACAATACCATTTGCTACTTATGGACAATTTACCGATTCTTTTAGTATTTACGTTGTAAAAACAAATAAACAAACTAAAGAAGAAAAATCTATTTATAGTAAAACATTAACCATTTCTAAAACCTATCATGTAAGTATTGCAGCCGGTTTTTTTGTGTCTAATTTATCGAATCCTTTAAACGTAAAGGCTGGTATTACCAACGCTGGAGAAGCAACCCTAATTGCCGATGAAGTAGATACTAGAGGAATCGTTTCTGTAAATGCGATTTATTATCCTTATGGAAGAAATTATCTGTTTCCTAAAGAAAAATTCTATCAAAATGTTGGAATTCTAGTTGGTACACAAGTAAATAAAGATCAATTTGATAATTTATTTGGTGGTTTACAATACGATTTTTCTAGAGGTGGAAGCATTGCTTTTGGAGTACATTATGGTAAAGTAAATACCTTATCTGGGTTAGAAGACTTTACTTTTGGCGAAACCCTATTTGATGGCGATTTAAATACTGTTCTTAAAAAAGAATGGAAAACTGGCTTCTTTGTAGGAATAAACCTAGACATTAGAATATTTAAAAAATTATTTAACTTATAAAATATGAATTATAAAAATATATTAACGCAAATTATAGTAGGCGCAACATTGTTGGGCTTCATAATAGCTTCTGTTTATGTTTTTTTTAATGCCTGTATCGTTAATAATAAACCTGATATTGATAATAATGCTTTAGTCTATGTTTTAAGTAGTTTAACCGGTTTGGTTGGCGGGTTTGTTGCTGCAAGTTTTGGAGTAGAATACAATTCTTCTGATAAAAAAGAAAATGAAAAAGCTAGAAAATTGATGAAAATCGGATCCTATGCTACAAGTGATTCTGATAAACAAGAATTAATTGGTTTTATTTTTGCTTTATCATATATTTTAATTGGACTTACTTCTGTAGTTATTTGGGTTGTTCTTAATGATAAGGCAATAAGTAGTATCTCAAAAATGGCAACTACCTTTTTAGGAATGTCTATCCCAATTGTTGCTAATTTTTTAAAATCAAACGACTCGAAATAATAAAAATGTTTAGTAATCATCAATATATCGTGCATTTTAGAAAGGGTTTGAAAGAAAATCAGGCTTATAATACTTTTAATGGTTTGCCTATAAAAAGTATTAAGCCTCTTATGTTTGACAATACATATGTAATTGATTTAAAACATTCTAAAAACAGAAATGAAACATTGGTGTTTTTAAAAAATAACTTTTTAATTAAACATATTGAAAAAGATTTATTAATTGAAAATGATTTTTACACTAAAAAAATTGAAGAAAAAATCCCAACAAAAGAAGAAATAAAAAAATTTCTTTCTTTTCCTAATTCTAATTTTTCACCAAACGAAAAAAGTATTGTTGTTGCAGTTATTGATACTGGTATTAAGCACGACCATCCTTATTTTAAATCTAAATTAGTTATAGATATAAATAATAATAAAACTATTTACGGTTATAATTTTTCAGAAGATAATAAAGAAGATTTTTATAATGTAGAAGATAGTTACGGTCACGGAACTCATGTAGCAGGAATCATTTCTTCTAATTTTGAAACGGCTAAAATTTTAATAATAAAACTTTTTAAAGATAAAATAAGTTCTATTTCTAAGGCTTGTGATGCAATGTTGTTTGCTGCTAATAAAGGAGCTGTGGTAATTAATAATAGTTGGAAAACAAAAGAAAAATGTGTTGGTGATAGTTTGTATTTTAAAAATACAATGTTAAAATTAAAACAAAAAAAATGCATCCCTGTTTTTGCAGCTGGTAATTATACTAAAAATGTGTTAGATGTTTTTCCTCAAAAACTAGATAATATTATTGTTGTAGGTTCCTTAAATTATAACTATCAGCGCAGTGAAGACTCTTGTTATGGAAAAAAAATAGATGTTTGGGCTCCTGGAGAAAATATTACATCTGCATCTCTTTCTAAATATGAAGTTTTTGTTTCAGGAACCTCACAAGCCACACCTTTTGTAACAGGAGCTATTGCAGTGTTAAAAGCACAAAATATAAATTTAAATATTGATGAAATAAAAGAAATACTTAAAATAAAACCAACTTATAAAATAGATAAAGAACCTTTTTATGCTCATTTGTTAAATATTAAAGGATCTTTAAATAAAATTAATCTTAAAAATAAAATTATGTTAAAAAAAATTACCGTACCCAAAACACCTAATCAAGTTAATAAGCATGTTAAGCCTTTTGTACATGTTGAAGATTCTTCTGTTTTTCAATTAATTCATACAGATTATAACTATTTTAAACAAGAAACAAATTTTCAGATTTTAGCAAGGTTTTTTGGAGAAACCGTTTACACTAGATATAATGATACTCCTAAGTTTTTAATAAAGCAAATTGATTTTACCTTGGTAAATTTAAATACCGAAGTAAAATGTATTGATAAAATAGAAATTCATCTTAAAGATAATGAAGACATCGAGTTTGAAATTGAAACTAAAGAAGGCGCCAAAAAAGATGTTGATTTTTCTTATAAAACACCTTTTGTAATTAATCATAATCAAGTAATTGATTGTAATGTTGATGGTGATGCGCAAACAAAAAATGGGATACCTTGTAGATCTATAATTCATATTGGTACTGGTGGATAAAATTTGGTTCATATTTGTAATTTTATCTATGAATGTTCTTTTTGCTCAGAAAAACGAAACTCACGCAATTATATCTAAGTTTAAACATAAAAAGTTAGATTCTATTAACTATCTTATTAATAAAGAGAAAAGTTTTTTTACTAAAGAAATATTTAAAAACCGTTTAGAGTATTTACTTACAGGTAAGTTAGATACTCTAAATTTAAATGCTAATTTGTCTAATTTTATCTGTTTAGATAGTATTATTTATTATAACCATTTAGCACACTATTATAGTAATAAAATAAACCCTAATGATAGTTTAGTTTTTATATTTAGTAGTAAAGCATTACAAATTTCTAAAAAACAAAAAGATACTTTATTAATTAATGAATCACTACGAATTATAAATAAATTGTTTTTAAAAAATAGTACCGACTTAAAACTTAATAAACAATATATAGCTGGATTATTAACCTATAAAAAAGATAAAATAGATGGTTTTTGGTACCAATATTATTATGCAATGTATCAACTTTCTTTTCCTTTAAAAAGTAAAGAAAGTATCCTTAAAACAAAAAGAGAGTTTTTAAAACTAGAGCAAATAACACCAAAAATTTCATACTTTCAATCTATTAGTAATCACGGAATTGGTATTTTTTATCACTCTATTAATCAATCAAAAACTGCAAGAACTTATTTTACTAAAGCTTTACTTGGAGAAGAGGATAAATACTACTCATATAGTAGAAAGGTTAGAACATTAATAGGTTTAGCCGTAATGGATTATAAAGAAGAAAAATACGATAGTGCTATTATTAAATTAAAAAAAACACTACAAAGTAAATATGTTAAAACAGATTATGAATTAAAATATTTAATTTATGATTGGATATACAAATCCTATAAAAATAAAAAAAGGATAGATAGTTCTCATTATTATTTAGAATTAAAAATAAAAGCAAAAGATAGTGTTAAATACTATCAATTTGCTGAAAAAATTAGAAGTATAGATATAAAGTTTAAAGTAAAAGAAATAAATAAAAACCTTAAAAATCAAATAACCAAAATGAATACCATACTACCCATATTAGGAATAATAACTTTATTATTAGGAGTAGTATTCTTTTTATATAAAAAATACGCTAAAAAAACAATTGTATTAGAAGAAGAAAAATTAGAAACTCTTCAAAAATTAGACGAATTAAAAGATGTTGTTATCAAAAACCACATTGTATTAAAAGACAAAACTAAAATATATGTGGCAGATTTACTTTACATAAAATCAGACGATCATTTTATAAAATTATTTTTAAGTACTGGTAAAAATCATTTTGTTAGAGGAAAGTTATCGCAAATAATACAAGAATTACCACCCAATTTTATACGAACACATCGTTCTTATGTAATAAATAGAAACTTTGTAAAACAAATAAATAATACCTTTATCATCCTTACCGATAAAACCGAAATACCACTTTCGCGTACATATAAAGATAAATTATAGTTTTTTTTGCATCTTTGAACTATGAATCGTATAAATCGAATTACAGCAATATTAACCCAATTACAATCCAAACGTTTGGTAACTGCACAAACAATAGCTAATAGATTTGAAATTAGCCTTAGAACCGTTTATAGAGATGTAAATTCGTTAATAGAGGCTGGTGTGCCAATTGGATCAGAAAATGGTAAAGGTTATTTTATTGTAGATGGTTATCGATTACCACCAATTATGTTTACCGAAGAAGAAGCAAATGCATTAATTACTGCCGATAAATTGGTACAACAAAAAAACGAGAAATCCTTATCAAAAAATTATACAGCAGCATTAATAAAAATAAAAGCCGTATTACGTAACCAACAAAAAGAAAAAATAGAATTGTTAGAAAAACGAATTGCTGCCGATAGTAAATATATAATCAATCCTAAAAGTGATTATCTCTCAAAAATTCAAACAGGAATAACCGATTTTTTAGAACTAAAAATAACCTATAAATCTATTTATAAAAACGAACTTACTAAACGAAACGTAAAACCATTAGCTTTGTATTTTACCGAAAATGATTGGATATTAGT
>CAYQTF010000093.1:0-9964 GCA_964420345.1 uncultured Flavobacteriaceae bacterium | reverse complement strand
CCAGTTAAAACAGCAATATCTTCTAACATTGCTTTACGTCTATCGCCAAAACCTGGTGCTTTTACAGCAGCAACTTTTAATGCTTTACGCATATTATTTACTACCAATGTTGCTAATGCTTCACCTTCTACATCTTCGGCAATTATTAATAATGGTTTGCCCGATTGCGCAACTGGCTCTAAAATTGGCATGATATCTTTCATTGTAGAGATCTTTTTGTCGTACAATAAAATATATGGATTGTCTAAATCTGCAATCATTTTTTCAAAGTTTGTTGCAAAATATGGTGACAAATAACCTCTATCAAATTGCATTCCTTCTACAATATCTACATAAGTTTCCATCCCTTTTGCCTCTTCAATTGTGATAACACCTTCTTTACCAACTTTATTAAATGCATTAGAAATTAACTCACCTACTTCTTCATCATTATTTGCAGAAATAGTTGCTACTTGTTTAATTTTATCGCCTTTACCAACGGTTTGTGATTGTTTTTGTAAATCTGCTACAATTGCTTTGGTTGCTTTATCAATTCCTTTTTTTATGTCTAACGGATTTGCTCCTGCTGCAACATTTTTTAATCCTTCATTTACAATTGCTTGTGCTAAAACGGTTGCGGTTGTTGTTCCGTCACCTGCTAAATCATTTGTTTTTGATGCTACTTCTTTTACCATTTGAGCACCCATATTTTCTAACGGATCTTCTAATTCAATCTCTCTTGCTACGGTTACACCATCTTTGGTAATTTGTGGTGCTCCGAAAGATTTACCAATTACTACATTTCTTCCTTTTGGACCTAAGGTTACTTTTACTGCATTTGCTAATGCGTCCACACCGCGTTTTAATCCGTCACGTGCTTCTATATCAAATTTTATACTTTTTGCCATTTGTTTGTTGCTTTATTAATTATTTAACCGCAAAGTGCGCAAAGGTTTACGCAAAGTTCGCGAAATTTTAAGTTTATATAATTGCGAAAATATCTGATTCTCTCATAATTAAATAGTCATTACCATTTAATTTTAATTCTGTTCCTGCGTATTTTCCGTAAAGAATAGTATCGCCAATCTTTACTGTAGTTGGTTCGTCTTTAGTGCCTTTACCGACTGCAACAACTTTACCTTGTTGTGGTTTTTCTTTTGCAGAATCTGGTATAAACAAACCTGATGCTGTTTTTGTTTCGGCTGCTAATGGTTCTACTACTACTCTATCTGCTAAAGGTTTTATTTTTATTTTGCTCATTTTTTGTTTTTTAATTATTTCTTAATAACAAATTTACCAATTTTATGCCAATCTGTTTTTAATGACATTTCTAAACAAAAAATGCCAACGTGTCATTACGTTGGCATTTTTTGTTTTATTATTTAAAATTTATTCTTCTTCTTTTTTATCCGAAGTTGTATTTGTATCATCACTTGTTGTGCCTGTATCATCTGTTTTTGCGCTTGGCAATTCGATATCATCGGTATTTAATTGTGACTCTACCGTACCTGTTCTAGTAATTACCACATTAGATAACAATATTAATGCAAATAATGAAATTGCTAAAGTCCAAGTGGTTCTGTCTAAAAACTTGTTAGTATTTTGTACGCCACCTAATTGAGAACCGCCACCACCAAATGATGAATCTAATCCGCCACCTTTTGGATTTTGTACCATTATTACTAAAATTAATAAAAATGCGATTACTAAAATTACCCCTATAAAAATTGTATATGTCATGATTTATGTTTTTCTAAAAATTTTATTGCCTTAATTCGGTCTGCAAAGAAACTACTTTTTTTTGGATATTTCAAACTTAAAATTTTAAAAGCCGTTATCGCTTTTTTATATTTTTTTTGCTCTAAATACACGCGTGCTAAGGTCTCTGTCATTAGATTCGTATTTTCTAAAGTACTGTCTAAAGAAACATCTTGCCTTTCTTGATTTTTAATTGGTTTTATTTTAGGTTTATTTTTAATAAACTCGGCAATTAAATTGGTACTACTATCTTTATTTAAAGAGGTGTTTTTAGAAATATTTTCCGCTTTGATAGTTGTTTTTTGGTTTACTTTAGCATCTATTTCTAATACCTTAACTTTTCTTTTTATTGGTTTTATTGGCGATAATTGTAACCATTCATCAAACGAATAAGAGTCTTCTTTTTTAAATCTAATTGGTTTATTAATTTCTAATACTTCCTTATTTTGCTTAATTTCTTCTTTTAAAGTTTCTTCTACAACATTTTCACTCTCAATAATAGGTTTTTCGTCTATTTTAGGTGCATCTTTTTTGAGTGTATCTAAATTTTCTAACTGTTGTAATTCTTTTAAAAAATTATTTTCCTTTTCGGAAGCAACAATCGATTTATGCAAATGAGCCACAATTTTAGAATCAACTACAGTAATTTCGTTCAAAATATCTTTTTCATCGGAAGTTGCTTTATCAAAATCTAATGAATTCTTTGTTATAAAATCAAATAATACAGTTCTGTTTGTTGTATAAGCCGCAGTTGTTTTTAATGAAGTGTTGTATTTAAAACTATTTTGATTTTTTAAACCTTTTAAATGTAAAACTCTTGCGGTTTGGAAATAAGGAAATTCTTCTAAAACCGTATCTAACGCATTTGTTTCGTCTTTAGAAACTGCATTTGGGTTTTTTATTAATTCTATGAAATTATCTTTATTCAAGGTTTTTTTATTATTAATTTATTTTACTATATAAGGCGTTTAAAAGGTCATATAAGTTTTTAAATTTAACTTGTTCCTTTTAATCTTTAATCTTTAACCTTTAACCTTTAATTTTTTATAAAAATTACCATTGCGCTACGGCAGCATTAAAAATATCTTGTGTAATTCTTTCGAATATTTCTTCAAAAGCACTATCTAATTCGCTACCTAATAATATAGCACTACCAGGATAATCAAAAAAATGAGTAAATGATTTATCAAAATTGTTTTCTTCTACTAAAATATTATAAAATCGTACTTTAACCGAAATTGTTAATCTACTTTGCTGTGCTGTTTGTGTTGCTGTTGCAGCAATAGGTGTTATTCTATATTGTGTTATTTCGCCTTCAAAGGTTAAATCGGCACTACTATTTACCAAATTTAAGTTGGTTTGTTGCAAGAATTTATCTTGCAATGCTAAAGTAAACTTCTGGCTTAAACTTGGTTCTACCAAACTTGCATTATTCGGAAAATATGGAATATAAATTGTTTTCGCTTCTCCTACATTTCCACCTGTAAATGAATAAATACCACAACTTTGATTTAAAGTCAATGCAATTATAGCAACTAAATAAAATATTTTTTTCACTTAAGTTTGATTGTTTAATAATTGTAAAAATACGATTAATAAAACTTTATTTTTTGTTAAATTTATAAATCGAATTGTTTTATTTTTCGATATAATGTTCTTTCGGAAATACCTAACTCTTTTGCTGCTAGTTTACGTCTGCCTTTATTACGTTCTAAAGCATTAATAATCATTTCTTCTTCTTTTTCTTGTAAAGAAATTGTGGTTTCTATAATATTTGTTTCTTCTATTTTTTCTTCACTTACAGGATAAATATCTCTTTGAATAACAGTTTCATTAGCATCTGATCTTAAAATTTCGACATTAGGCTCATTATTAAGGTTATCAAAATTTTGATAAATTCGCTTTACTAAGTTTTGATTATCTTCTTTTATTTGCCCTTCATTTTGCATTAAATCTAAGGTCAATTTTTTTAAATCGTTAATATCACTTCGCATATCTAACATGATTTTATAAAAAATCTCTCGTTCGTTTGCAAAACTAGATTGTTCTTTATTATTATCAATTAAACTTGGTAAATAACTGGCATTATTTGGCAAATAAGATTTTAAGATTACTGCATCTATATTTCTATTTTGTTCGATGACAGATATTTGTTCCGTAATATTTCTCAATTGCCTAATATTTCCGTTAAACGGATAATTTAATAATAAGTTCACCGCATCATTAGTCAATCTAATAGTTGGCATGCTATACTTTTGTGCAAAATCAGAAGCGAATTTTCTAAACAGTAAATGAATATCTTCTTTACGTTCTCGAAGTGGTGGCAAATTAATATCTACAGTACTTAATCGGTAAAACAAATCTTCTCTAAATTTACCTTTTTGTATAGCATGCATCATATTCATATTGGTCGCAGCGACAATTCTAACATCGGTTTTCTGTACTTTGGAAGAACCAACTTTTAAGAATTCGCCATTTTCCAAAACACGCAATAATCTAACTTGTGTAGTTAATGGCAACTCGCCAACTTCATCTAAAAAAATGGTACCGCCATCGGCAACTTCAAAATAACCGCTACGGTTTTGTGTTGCGCCTGTAAATGCACCTTTTTCGTGACCGAATAATTCGGAATCTATTGTTCCTTCAGGAATTGCACCACAATTTACGGCAATATATTTTTTATGTTTTCTGTGCGATAACGCATGTACAATTTTAGGAATACTTTCCTTACCAACACCAGATTCACCTGTTACTAAAACCGAAATATCAGTCGGCGCAACTCTAATTGCTTTTTGTAAAGCACGGTTTAGTTTTGCATCATTACCGATTATACCGAATCGTTGTTTTATGTTTTGTAGGTTTTCCATTTTTTTCTCCCGCAGATTTCGCAGATTAACGCTGATTTTGATTCGTTTTTATTTTTGTTTTACCATAATAAGACATAAAAGGTCATATATGGTTTTGCTGATTTTCAACTTAATTCAAGTATGTTTTTTCTTCTGTAGGTTTCACAGATTGTTTTTTTTTAACCGCAAGGTTCGCTAGGAATTACGCAAAGGTCACAAGGTTATTTTTTTATGCGTTTTCTTTTGTCTTATTCTATGAACACTGATTACTGAACACTAATTTCTCCTATTAGAGTTGCGGAAGTGCAACTGGTTATTTTAACCATAACAAAGTCTCCTATTTTTTCATTACCTGTTTTTGGAAAAACTGCAACAGTATTTTGTGAGTTTCTACCTTTCCATTCATCGTCGTTTTTTTTGGAAGTGCCATCTATTAAAATTTCCATAGTTTCACCAACTTGTTCTTGTGTTCTATACAAACTATGTTCCATTTGTTTGGTTATAATTTCGGTTAGTCTTCGTTTTTTAATTGCTAAAGGCACATCGTCTTCCATTTTCTTTTCGGCTAATGTACCTGGTCTTTCGGAATACGCAAACATAAATCCGAAACTATATTTTACATAATCCATTAAAGAAAGTGTCTCTTGATGATCTTCTTCGGTTTCAGAACAAAAACCTGTAATTATATCGTGTGAAATTGCACAATTTGGTATTATATTTCTGATATTATCTATCAATTCAAAATATTCTTCTCTTGTATGTTGGCGATTCATTTTTTGTAAAATACGTGTACTACCAGATTGTACTGGCAAGTGAATATAGTTACAAATATTATTGTATTTTGCTATTACGTGCAACACATCTACGTGCATATCATGCGGATTAGAAGTTGCAAATCTTATTCTCATTGTTGGTAATGCTATGGCAACCATTTCCATTAATTGCGCAAAATCAACCGATGTTGCTTGTGCAATTTCCGATGCTTTTTTAAAATCTTTTTTTAAACCGCCACCATACCATAAATACGAATCTGCATTTTGACCTAATAAAGTAATTTCTTTATAACCTTTATTCCATAAATCTTGTGCTTCGTCTAAAATACTTTTTGGATCACGACTTCTTTCACGACCACGTGTAAAAGGCACCACACAAAACGTACACATATTATCGCAACCTCTTGTTATGGTTACAAATGCCGAAACGCCATTAGAGTTTAATCTAACTGGTGATAAATCGCCATAAGTTTCATCTTTAGATAAAATAACATTTATAGCATCATTGCCATCTTCAACTTCTCTTAATAAATTTGGTAAATCTCTATATGCATCTGGTCCAACTACCAAATCCACCATTTTTTCTTCTTCTAAAAATTTGGTTTTTAAGCGTTCTGCCATGCAACCTAAAACGCCAATTTTCATTTTTCTATTGGAATCCATTTTTACACGGTTGTATTTTTGTAATCTTTTACGAATGGTTAATTCCGCTTTTTCCCTAATGGAACAGGTATTTACTAAAACTAAATCGGCTTCTTCTAAAATATTAGTGGTATTGTAACCTTCTTTCGCTAAAACGGCAGCAACAATTTCACTATCATTCATATTCATTTGACAACCATAACTTTCAATAAACAATTTTTTAGAATTGCCTTCTTTTTGTTCGGTTACTAATGCTTGTCCTTGCTTTTTTTCTTCTATTATTTGTTCGCTTGCCATTATCTATATTTCTCGCAAAGTCGCAAAGTCGCAAAGCGTCTAATTAACTTATTGAAGTATTATTTAGATTGCAAATATACGACCAAAATATTTGATTTGTGACAAAGTGGCAGTAAAAATATTTTCGGAAAACTAATCGATGTAAGTATAATCTATGATTTTGGAATTTTCAAAAATTATAAAAGATTTTCAACCCTGCCAGCATTAATATTCATGAGAATATTAATGCTGGCAGGGTTTTTAAGCGATAACAATAAACAAATCAATTACGCTTCAAATATTTAACCACATTAGTTTCGATACGTTGTAAAATATTAAAGGTTTCTCCTTTTTCAAAAGACTTACCAGTAATTTGCTCAAACAACTCGATATATCTTTCTGATATTTCGATGATTTTTTCTGTACTCATTTCAGGTATTTCTTGATTTTCTTTACCTTGAAATCCTTTTGAAATTAACCATTGCCTAACAAATTCTTTAGATAATTGTTTTTGATTTTCATTTGTGTCTTGCCTTTCTTGATAACCTTCTAAATAAAAATAACGCGAAGAATCTGGTGTGTGAATTTCATCAATCAACACTATTTTACCATCTTTTGTTTTACCAAATTCATATTTTGTATCTACTAAAATTAAACCACGTTTATTGGTAATTTCAGTTCCTCTTTTAAATAATGCTTTAGTATATTCTTCTAACAATAAGTAATCTTTTTCTGAAACAATTCCTTGGGTTAAAATTTCTTTTCTAGAAATATCTTCGTCATGTTCGCCATTTACTGCTTTGGTTGTTGGTGTAATTATTGGGTTAGGGAATTTATCATTTTCTTTCAATTCGTTTGGCATAGCGACACCACAAATTTCTCTTTTACCTAACTTATATTCTCGTGCAGCATGACCAGATAAATAACCTCTAATCACCATTTCTACTTTAAAAGGTTCGCATAAATAACCAACCGAAACATTAGGGTCAGGAGTTGCGAGTAACCAATTTGGTACAATATCGCTAGTATCTTTCATCATTTGATAAGCAATCTGATTCAAAATTTGCCCTTTAAACGGAATTTGTTTTGGCAAAACCACGTCAAAAGCAGACAAACGATCGGTTGCAATCATTACCAATAAGTTATCATTTATACCATAGACTTCACGAACTTTACCTCTATAAACCGAAGTTTGATTTTTGAAATTGAAGTTTGTTTTATTTATTGTATCCATTTTAGTCTTTGGTCTTTGGTTATTAGTCTTTGGTCACGTAGAACTCACAAGTTTTGTTGGTTGTTCGTCTTTAATCGTTAGTCATTGGTCTAAAGTCCATAGACTAAAGACTAAATCATTCCACTTCAATACTTTTATATGCCTTAATAATTTCACTTACTAACCTATGTCTAACTACATCTTTATCAGTTAATTGCACTACGCCAATTCCTTTAACATCTTTTAGAGTAAGTACCGCTTCTTTTAAACCTGAAACTTGCTTTCTTGGCAAATCAATCTGTCCTGGATCGCCAGTTATTATAAATTTTGCCTTCTTTCCCATTCTAGTTAAAAACATTTTCATTTGACTATGTGTGGTATTTTGCGCTTCGTCTAAAATAACAAATGCGTTATCTAATGTTCTACCACGCATAAATGCCAATGGTGCTATTTGCAAAACACCTTTTTCTAAATAACTTTCCAACTTTTCAGCAGGTATCATATCTCGTAACGCATCATATAATGGTTGCATATACGGATCTAATTTTTCTTTGAAATCGCCTGGTAAAAAACCTAAATTTTCTCCTGCTTCAACTGCAGGTCTTGTTAAAATAATTTTTTTAACTTCTTTTGCTTTTAATGCTTGAACTGCTAAGGCGACTGCTGTATATGTTTTACCAGTTCCTGCTGGTCCAACTGCAAAAAGCATGTCATTCTTTTTCATGAGATCTACCATTTTTTGCTGGTTTACACTCTGTGCCTGAATACGTTTTCCTCCAACACCATGAACTAATATTTTGCCATTATCGCTAATTTTTTCTTTATTATTAGAAGTTAATATTTGTTCAATACTATTTTCATCTAATTTATTATATCTATCAAAATAATTTAAAAGCATTTGTAATTTATGTTCAAATTCTTTTAATTCATCATCACTTCCATAAATTTTCACTTTATTACCTCTTGCAATTACTTTTAATTTAGGAAAATGTTTTTTTATTAATGCAAGGTTTTTATTTCTTATTCCAAAAAACTCACTTGGATTTACTTCTGTGATTTCAATAATTTTTTCGTTCAATAGCGTGTTATTTAATTTTATAAGTATAAATTTGTAACTTCAAAAATAGTTATTTTTCCTGTATCACTAATCTATTACTTATTAACTTTTTAATAGATTTGTCAACGCTTTTGTAATATGAACCCTATTATAACACTTACTACCGATTTCGGAACCAAAGATTACTTTGTTGGTGCTATAAAAGGACGCTTATATAATGAATTACCAGAAGCAAAAATTGTAGATATTTCGCATAATATTTCACCTTTTAGCATTAATGAAACTGCGTATATTATAAAAAATGCTTATCATCATTTTCCTAAAGGAAGTATTCATTTAATTGCAGTTGATGCAGAATATTCTAAAGAGAACAAACATATTGCAATACTTTTAGATGGTCATTATTTTATTTGCGCAGATAATGGTGTGATGTCTTTAATTACCGCAAATTTTAATCCTGAAAAAGTTATTGAAATCAATTTTACACATAACGAAAATGATGTCTATTTTTTACTAAATTTTGTTAATACTGCTTGTCATTTGGCGCGTGGTGGAAAATTAAATCTTATCGGAAGAGATTATCCAAACATTAAAACCATACAAGAGTTAAAAGCGTTTGTAAATCCAGAAAAAAACAAAATTATCGGTAATATTTTATATATTGATAATTTCGGAAATGCCATAAGTAACATTAGCAAAAAGATTTTTGATGAAATAGGAAAAGGTCGAAAATACGAAGTCAAAACACGACATTACACTTTTGGCAACATTCAACAAAAATATAATGATATCGTTAATTTTGATGTAGATGCTACGCAACGTAGAGATGACGGAAAAAAACTTATTTTATTTAATTCCGATGGTTATTTAGAAGTTTCTGTGTATAGAAGTAATTTAGATTCTGTTGGTGGCGCATCGTCTTTATTGAGTTTAAAATATAGAGATACGTTGACGATTGATTTTAGTTAATCAACAAAGTTAGTTTATAAACTTCTGTAAATAAAACAGTCTTGCACTGAAAAACAGAACACAGATGACACGGATTTTTTAGGGACACATATAAAAGTTGGGGAGAATTATAAAATGATTTTTTCAAAACATTACAAATGTAAAAAAAAGATTAACGATTGGAGATTGTTGATTGGAGATTTAAGAATTTAAATCTATTACTTCAAAAACCAAAAATAAGTAAACCACAACCCTAAAAAATTAGATAATAAAATGATTTTAAAATACTTACTGATTAATTAGACAGTACATATTATCGTAATTCGGTGTCATTTGAACTAAGAAAACTAAATATGTTAAGTCAATATCAATATATTAAAACTTAAAATCACTACTAATAACTTATTGCTTTTTAAATTATAGAGGTGTAAAGATATTTTCTTATATTTGTGATTAAATAAATATATTATGG
>CAYQTF010000092.1:2833-9995 GCA_964420345.1 uncultured Flavobacteriaceae bacterium | reverse complement strand
TTGAAGTTCGTTAAGTTTCTTCTTTAGTTTCGAATTCATTTTCAACTTCGAGTTCATTTTCGTTTTTTTCCGCAGATTTCGCAGATTTTCGCAGAATTGTATTGGTATTTTGCTTGAAGTTCGTTAAATTTCTACTTTAGTTTCGAATTCATTTTCAACTTCGAGTTCGAGTTCGATTTCAAGTTCGACTTCAATTTCATTTTAAAATCTAAAGTTAAAACCTGCTTTAAGTGTAGTTCCTAAAAAACCAAATTGGTTAACTTCCCAAGGATATCTAAATCTGCCACCTAAATCGGTTACAGGATCACCTTTGGTGTCAATTTCATCTGGATAAACATTTAAAGCGTTATTTACAATTAAGTTAAACTTTATTGCTGCTGAAATTTGATAACCTAATATTACATCTGTTATTACTTTACCTCCAAAAGTTTGATCTTTTAATGGGTCGATTGCATGTTGCCAAGTTACCTCACCAAAATAGGTATTATTTAAACTTACTGTAAATTTTTCTTGCTCGTAATTTATACCTAATAAACCTTTAATATTTGGTCTTGAAGATTCTATTCTACTTGCTTCTTTACGGTTAAATATTTCATAACCATTATCTACTAAAATTTGTGAATTATTATTTACCTCTACAATTTCCGTTTCATTCCAATTAAATGCTAAATTGAATCCTAATTTTCCTTTTGGGAAACGAATATTATTATAACTTACTACAAAATCTACACCTTGCGTTTCTGTATTTACTGCGTTTGTGAAGAATTTTAAACTTGTAATGTCATTATCTTGTAAAATAACTTCCACAGGATTGGTAGTAGTGTCATCTGCGTCAAACCCTATTTCACCAGTAAACAATACTCTATCATCAATATCTACTCTATAATAGTCAATAGCAAAAGATAGATTCCTGATAGGATTTATGGTAATACCAGCAGAAATATTTCTGGATATTTCTGCCTCTAATTGTTGTACTCCTAAATCATTTCTAATTATTGGATCTACATTATTAAAAGTACCTTGATTAGAAACAGTACCACCTGAAACTAATGTTTGCACATTACTTAAATAAATTTGATGCAAAGATGGCGCTCTAAAACCAGTACTATAAGAACCTCTTATGGCATTTCTACCAATTTTATATCTTGCATTTACTTTATAGGAAATGTTATCGCCAAAATCATCATAATTTTCATACCTAATTGCTCCACCAATTAAAAAATCTTCGGTAATATCATAATCTACATTTGTATACACTCCAAAACTATTTCTATCTTCATCTACTCTATTGCTTGGTTGCAAACCTGGAAATGATTGCGCTCCACCATAAAGGTAGGAAGCAGGTTCTCCTGCAACTGCTACAAAATTTTCTAATTTAAATTCTGCTCCAAATATCAAACTTACTTTACCAAAACCTCTACTAGCGTCTAAATTACCAATTAGGTTACTGAATCTATAACCGCCAGCCTCAAATTGTGTTGGACCAATAGAACCATCTAAACCATTATCTGCAAAGTTTTGTTGTAAACCTAAGTTAAGTGTATTACCAATAGTATAATCTACAGAGTTTATTCCATACGTTACACTTGCATCGGTATCAAAACCTGCAACTTTAAACTTTCCACCACCAGTAAACATAAAATCTGTTATGTCTGTCTCAAAAGTTGGTTGAAAACCTTGATATTCTTCACCTTCATTATGTAATAAAAAGTCGTTATCTGGAACCCAATATGGTGTTCTGTATAGAGCAAATGATTTGCCTTGACGTAAAGTTACACCTAAGTTACCATAAAATTCTACATCTGTATTAAGTATTTTTGCTGGCAATTCTGCATTAAAATATATTTCGCCAGTATTCATATCTGGTTGACCAACTATCATACCTAAATCTGGGTTTGCTTGAATCCAAGAGTTTGTACTTGGCACACCAAAAAGAAGGTCTTCACCAGGTTCACCTGCTCTATTAGTATGTTTTTGTTGACTCATACCAACGGTATAATTTACAAAACCACCTTTTTTACCACTAATTGCACCATTAATATCCGCACCAATCTCAAAACCATCGCCTTCGGTAGTGATACCAGAATAAATATTTGCTTCTACTTCTTTAACGTTTTTCTTTAAAATAATATTAATTACACCAGCAATTGCATCCGATCCGTATTGTGCAGAAGCGCCATCACGTAAAACTTCAATACGTTCTATGGCAGCAGCAGGAATAGATTTCATATCTGTACCAACTTCACCTTTACCAGGCGTGTCATTAATATATACTAATGCAGATTGGTTTTTACGTTTTCCGTTTATTAATACCAAAGTTCTACTTGGTCCTAAACCACGTAAATCTGCTGGGTTAAAATGTGCTGTTGCATCACTAACCGTTTGTTGTGATGAATTATAAGATGGTATTTTATAGGTCAGCATTTCTTCTACCGTAACTTTACCACTATTTCTTAATTCTTTTGCGCTAATATTATCGATTGGCACAGGCGAATCTAATATAGTTCTTGGTTTTGCTCTGTTACCTGTTATAACAACTTCGTCTAAACCTAAACCTTCTTCTTTTAGATTTACTGTAATATTATCGGTTGTGCTAATAGGTAAAACGATTTCGGAATAACCTAAAGAGTTTATTATTAACTCTGTAGGAAGAATACTTACTCTTAAAGTAAATTTACCATCTAAATCTGTAGTCGTACCGTTAGTTGTGCCTTTTTCTATTACATTAGCAAATGGCATTACTTCGCCATTTTCATCATTTACAGTACCTGAAACTGTTTGTGCTACTATACATAAAGGTATAATAGTAAATAAAACAAGTATTAATTTTTTAATTTGAATTAATTTCATGCTAAAAATTGTTGTTTGTTGGTTAAAAGAAAACAAATATTGTGATTATATTTTGTTTGAGCAAATATTATGCTGGTTTTTTCCTATTTAATCAAATATTATTTTATTTTAGTCGTTAATTTTTTACTATGCAAAAATCATTTTTACTTCTTCTTATTTTGTTCTCTAATTTATTATTTTCTCAATCGGAAAAGCAACTTGTTTTGAAAGATTCTATTCTTCCTGAAAAAGTTTTGACTACTAATGACATTCCTAAAACCGAAATAATCAAACCAATAACCGAAACTTATATCAACGAAGATTTAAGTTTATTATCGGATGACTATTTTGCTAAACAAGTAGATAGTTTATGGTTTAGTGCTTTAGCAAATTCGCCTTTAAATTTAGAAGGAACTAATTATATTTCTTCTGAAAATTATTCCGAATTAACCACCGAAATATTAAAACAACGATTGGCATATTTAGATAGTAAAACGCCATTTTTTGTAGAATATAATGAACAATTAGAGCGTATTATTAAATCTTTTATAAAAAACAGGAAAAGTAAATATGCCAATTTAATGGCGAAGTCAAAATATTACTTTCCTTTAATTGAAGAGCAATTGGTAAAATATGGCATTCCGTTAGAAATGAAATATTTAGTTGTGATAGAATCTGCTTTAAATCCGACAGCAAAATCTAGAGTTGGCGCTTCTGGCTTATGGCAATTTATGTATGCTACAGGTTTGCAATTTGATTTAAAAGTGAGTTCTTATGTAGATGAGCGTCATGATGTTTTAAAATCTACTATTGCTGCTTGTAAATTTTTAAAACAATTGCATAACACTTTTAATGATTGGGATTTGGCTTTAGCGGCGTATAATTCTGGTCCAGGAAATGTGAATAAAGCCATCAGACGTTCTGGTGGTTCTAAGAATTATTGGAACTTAAGGCATCATTTACCTAGAGAAACGGCAAGTTATGTCCCGTTATTTTATGCTACCATGTATTTGTTTGAATATGGTGATTTACATGGTATTACCGCTACAGAAAGTAAAATTCAATATTTTCAAACGGATACTATTCAAGTACGAAAACAATTAACTTTTGACCAGATTACACAGGCAATACCTATTAATAAAAACATGCTTAAATTTTTGAATCCACAATATAGGTTAGAAATAATTCCGGTAATTAAAGGTCGTAATTATACCTTAACTTTACCAAGTAATTTAATTGGTTCTTTTGTACAAAATGAAGATCGTATTTATTCATTTGCCATTGCTGATGCTGCAAAAAGAGAAAAACCACTACCAAAATATACCCAATTAAATAATCGCATTCGTTACAAAGTAAAAAGTGGTGACTTTTTAGGAAAAATTGCTAAACGATATGGTGTTAGTGTTGCTAAATTAAAACGTTGGAATGGTTTGAAATCTACAAATTTAAAAATTGGACAACGTTTGACTGTTTATCCTAGGCGATTGTAAAAAAAACTGTAAAGACGTTTTGCAAAACGTCTTTACAATTTTTTTACTGCAAAACGTCTTTACAGTTATTTTGTATAGAGAAATGACATTAAATAAATAACGAAATATCCTTTGGTTCTTCTAAAATATTTTTAACAATTTCACCATCTTTCACATGCCATTTTACCAAGGTAATTTCTAGGTTTACAATTTCAATACCTATAATGGAATGTGGATGCACACAAGAACCATCATTAAAATACGGTATTTCGCCAGGATCAGGGAATTTAGGTCTATGCGTGTGACCTGCAATAACCATTTGATTGTTATTTTTGAAAATCCATTTTTTTAATTTTCGTTCTACTCTAATAGAGTTTTTAAAGTTTTTAGCCGGACTTGTTGGATCTTTAAAAGCAAATGTTTTCTGTAAAGGCATCCATAAAAAACGCACTAAAAAGCGATTAAATTTCCAAAATACATAATTCATAAAATCTGCTTGATGCCCGTGAATTAATAATATGGTTTTTTTTGTCTCGAAGTCTTGGGATTCGATTTCTAACAAAATACTTTCCTTAAAATCTACATTAAAAAGTAATTTTTTATCTTTGGATTGTTTGTCAGTAAAAAATTTATTTAACATTTTCTCCACTACATTTTTATCCTTAAAAACCATATCATGATTACCCCAAAGCAAATGTAATCTGTCTTGCTTGTGAAATTCTAATTGTAAATCGAAAATATCTTTATAGGTATTGTAAATTGGTTCGAAAGAATTATTTTCCCATAATTCAACGCCATCACCTAATTCAAAATAAGTAAAACCTTCATTAAAATAAAGTTGCAAAGCATGTTTGTATATTTTTACATTATGTGTAAAATCATCTGCATAAGAATTATCACCTTTATGCATATCGCTAAAAAATATTAATTTAGAATCTATATTTATGCAAATAGATTCTGCATTTTTTAATGCGTTGTTTAGTATTTTGTTTGTGATGCTCAATTTCTAATTAGTTTCTCTTAAATACAAAGGAAATCAACCTTGGTATTTCGTTATTATCTTCATCGAACCACTCGTTAAGTTCTATTAATTTTAGGTTATTGTTTTTTGCTATTTTTAAATATTCTGATATATGATGCGTGTAAACTTCTAACTCTTTTACGCCATTATCGGTTTCATATCTTGCCTTAGAACCTGAATATTGTTTAAATGGATGTAATTCGCAAATAAAAAATATACCGTTCACTTTTAATTTTTGAAATACTTGACTAAATATAAAATCTAAATTTTTAATATGTTCCAAAACTAAATTTACACTAATTAATTCTGCAAAATCATCTTTCACATCCCATTTTTGATTCAAATCAGCAGTTTGAAATATCACTTTTCTATTACTGACTTTCGCTTTTGCAATATTTAACATTTTTTCGGAAAAATCTAATGCTATAATTTTATTAGCATCCTTTACAAACCATTCGGTATTTTTACCAGTGCCACAACCTAATTCTAAAACGTTTTTGAATTCATAATTCGATAAAGTTTGTGTGGTTGCTTTCTTATTTAAATCGCGAATTTTATTTAGATTGGTGTCATATTGACTAGACCAAGAATCGTATGCTTTTGAAATACTCATTTAATTTTTTTTCCAAATATATTACTTTTTTTCTTTTTCTTTATTTTAAGAATAAAATCATTTTCAACCCTGCCAGCGTTAATATTCTTGTGAATATTAACGCTGGCAGGGTTCTAAACAACAACTATTGTGTTAGTAGAATAAAATAAATAGATCTTTTTTTTTGAAAATTCGGAATACAAAAAATTAAAATTGATTAGTAATATTCTATCTTTGCAAAATGTTAGAAAACAAAAATCATAGTGCCACATCATTAGCTTCTTTAGGTGAATTTGGGTTAATTGAACATTTAACCAAAATGACAACTATTCAAAATAAATCTACTTTAAAAGGGATTGGTGATGATGCTGCCGTTTTAAAATTAAAAAACGAAATTTTAATTTCAACCGATTTATTAATTGAAGGTGTGCATTTTGATTTAGCATATATGCCTTTAAAACATTTGGGTTACAAAGCCGTAATGGTAAATTTGTCTGACATCTATGCCATGAATGGTAATGCAACACAAATAACGGTTTCTATTGCAGTTTCTAATCGGTTTACTCTAGAAGCGTTAGAAGAATTATATGCAGGAATTCATTTAGCTTGCAAAAATTATAAAGTGGATTTAATTGGTGGCGACACCACTTCTTCCACAAAAGGATTATTAATAAGTATTACTGCAATTGGCGAAGTAAAAAAAGATGAAATCACATATAGAAATGGCGCAAAACCAAACGATTTATTAGTGGTTTCAGGCGATTTAGGTGCTGCATATTTAGGTTTACAAGTTTTGGAACGTGAAAAGCAAGTTTTTGCAGTAAACCCAAAAGCACAACCAGAATTAGATAAATATACCTATTTAGTAGAACGTCAATTAAAACCCGAAGCACGAAAAGATATTATAAAAATTTTAAAAGAATTAGATGTAAAACCTACATCTATGATTGACATATCTGATGGTTTATCTTCTGAAATCCTTCACTTGTGTAAACAATCTAATGTTGGTTGCGATTTATACGAAGATAAATTACCTTTAGATCAACAAGTTATTTCTACTTGTGAAGAATTTAATATGAATAGCACCACAGTTGCATTAAGTGGTGGCGAAGATTACGAATTGCTTTTTACGGTTGCTCAAAAAGATTTTGATAAAATTAAGGGAAACCCTAATTTGACTGTTATTGGTTTTATGACCGAAAAAAAGCAAGGTGTGAATTTAGTAACTAGAGCAGACCAAAAAATTGAATT
>CAYQTF010000092.1:0-2733 GCA_964420345.1 uncultured Flavobacteriaceae bacterium | reverse complement strand
GTTTCCATACTTAAAACTTCAGGTTCTGGAAAAAAAACTACTTTAATTAATTTTTTATCCGAATTAGCTTCAAATATAATTTTGCGCATATCAAAACCAATAAATACTTTTGCATTGGCAAGAACAATGGCTTTTTTCTTACTAGAAACCATATTCAATAAGGAGTTTTTCACGTCCGAAAAATGCATGACTTCGTTAAAATCACCTTCAATAGTAATTAATTTTGAAACACTTCTCATTTTTTCTAACAAAATAACCGAATGCTCTTTAGACTTACTTTTAAAAAATGATTTTTTTGAAAATAAATAATATATAGCTAAAGCTAAAACACCGAAAATAAAACCTAAAATAAAATTCATAATATTTAGTTGATGTTACAAAATTAACTTAAAAATGTGAAACTATGTAGCACATTGCATTATTCATACCAAATTTATTTGAAATATTTTCTTTGTGAAACTTCGTGGTTCTTTGTGTATCTTTGTGAAATAATCAAATAATAATGACTCACAAAGCAGGTTTCGTAAATATAATTGGCAATCCTAATGTTGGTAAATCAACTTTAATGAATGCTTTTGTTGGCGAACGACTATCTATCATAACATCAAAAGCACAAACTACAAGACATCGTATTTTAGGTATTGTAAATGGAGATGATTTTCAGATTCTATTTTCAGATACGCCTGGTATAATTAAACCAGCATACGAATTACAAGAATCTATGATGAATTTTGTAAAATCTGCTTTCGAAGATGCCGATATTTTAGTGTATATGGTAGAAATTGGTGAAAAAGATTTAAAAGACGAACGCTTTTTTAATAAGATTACCAATTCTAAAATACCTGTTTTATTACTGATAAATAAAATTGATAAATCTAATCAAGAAGATGTAGAAACATCGGTAATGCATTGGAAAGAAAAAGTACCAAATGCTTTAATCTTACCTATTTCGGCACTAACTAATTTTAATGTACAAACTGTTTTCGATAAAATTTTAGAATTATTACCAGAATCTCCAGCATTTTACCCAAAAGATCAGTTAACCGATAAACCAGAACGTTTTTTTGTTAACGAAAGTATTCGTGAAAAAATATTAATGCATTACAAAAAAGAAATACCATATTCCGTAGAAATAGATACCGAAGAGTTTTTTGAGGATGAAAAAATTATAAAAATTCGTTCTGTAATTATGGTGGAACGTGATTCTCAAAAAGGAATTATTATTGGTCATAAAGGAAAATCTTTAAAAAGAGTCGGGACAGAAGCAAGAAAAGATTTAGAAAAGTTCTTTGGTAAAAAAATATTCTTAGAACTCTACGTAAAAGTTAATAAAAATTGGCGAAATAGTACGAAACAACTAAAACGCTTTGGGTATAAAGATTAAGCCCCACACAGAACTCATAGAACTCACAGATTTTCTATTTCAAACCTATTAATCCGTGTAACTAAAAACACAATAACTAGAAAAATAATACAAATAGACAAACATAGTTCAACTCTTTCTCTGTGAAATTTGTGAGTTCTGTGTGAGCAAATAAAAACATAATTATGACAAACAAACAAATCACACTTAAAAAAAGACCTATCGGACTTCCTAAAGAAGATACTTGGCAATTAATAAATTTAGAAATACCCGAATTACAAGAAGGCGAATTTTTAGTTCAATGTGAATATATTTCGTTAGATCCTGCAATGCGTGGTTGGTTAAATGACACAAAATCATATATCGAACCTGTACAAATTAATGCAGTAATGCGTGCTGGTGGCGTTGGAAAAGTAATTGATTCTAAAAACGAAAAGTTTAAAACTGGCGATTTTGTTTACGGGCAAACTGGCGTACAACAATATGTTATTACAGACGGAAAAGGCTACCACAAAGTAGATCCAAATATAGCGCCTTTACCAATGTACACAAGTGTTTTAGGTATGACTGGCATGACAGCATATTTTGGTATTTTAGAAGTTGGCGAATTAAAAGAAGGCGATGCTGTTTTGGTTTCTGGTGCTGCTGGTGCAGTTGGTTCGGTTGTTGGGCAAATTGCAAAAATTAAAAATTGCAAAGTAGTTGGTATTGCTGGCGGAAAAGAAAAATGTGATTATTTAATAAACGAACTTGGTTTTGATGTCGCAATCGATTATAAGAATGACGATATTAAAGAACAAATCAAAACACATTTCCCTAAAGGAATAGATGTTTATTTTGATAATATTGGTGGTGATTTATTAGATGCCGCATTAGGTAGATTGGCCTTGCATGCAAGAATTGTAATTTGCGGTGCGATATCACAATACAATAATACAAGTGCTGTAAAAGGTCCATCTAATTATTTGTCTTTACTCGTTTCTAGAGCAAGCATGAAAGGTATGGTTGTTTTTGATTATGCAAAAGATTATCAAAAAGCAGCAATGCAGTTAGGTACTTGGATGGCGCAAGGAAAATTAAAATCTAAAGAAGATATTTATAATGGAATTGAAAACTTTCACGAAACCTTTTTAAAATTATTTTCTGGCGAAAAAATGGGTAAATTAGTGTTGAAAGTTAGTGAGTAAAATTACTTAAAAGCACACAGAACTCACAGATTTCACAGAAATTTTTAATCCTTTTCTGTGAAATCTGTGAGTTCTGTGTGAAAATAAATTACAAATTTTTAGTCAAAGACTTAACAATCTTATTATCGGCTAAAAATTCTTTTAAAATCACTTTTATTGCTGTATAAGTTGGTACTGCTACAA
>CAYQTF010000091.1:0-10077 GCA_964420345.1 uncultured Flavobacteriaceae bacterium | reverse complement strand
ATGTCAGACTCTCAAGATTGGTGGCCTGCAGATTACGGAAGCTATGCAGGTTTATTTATTAGAATGGCCTGGCATAATGCAGGTACTTATCGTTCTGGTGATGGTCGTGGTGGTTCTAGGTCTGGTCAAATAAGATTTGCTCCACAAAATAGTTGGCCAGATAATGCTAATTTAGATAAAGCAAGAAGGCTACTTTGGCCTATTAAGAAAAAATATGGAAATAAGATTTCGTGGTCTGATTTAATGATTCTTACAGGAAATGTGGCTCTTGAATCAACTGGATTTAAAACCTTTGGTTTTGCTGGTGGAAGAACAGATGTTTGGCAACCAAATGAAGATGTCTATTGGGGTTCTGAAGAAAAATGGTTAGACGATAGTAAGCGCTATAAAGGAGATAGAGAACTTAAAAATCCGCTTGCAGCAGTTCAGATGGGATTAATTTATGTGAATCCAGAAGGTCCAAACGGTAACCCAGATCCACTTTTAGCAGCAAAAGATATTCGTGAAACATTTGGAAGAATGGGTATGAATGATGAAGAAACTGTTGCATTAATTGCAGGTGGTCATACATTAGGTAAAGCACATGGAGCAGGAAAAGCATCTCATGTTGGATCAGATCCAGAAGCATCACCTATTGAGGCGCAAGGTTTTGGTTGGAAAAGTGATTATAAATCAGGTAAAGGTGCAGATGCAATTACATCAGGTTTAGAAGTAATATGGACATCTACTCCAACAAAATGGAGTCACTTATTCTTTTTTAATCTTTTTGAAAACGAATGGGAATTAACAAAAAGTCCTGCAGGTGCGCATCAATGGGAAGCGAAAAATCCAAAAATGAAAGTTCCAGATGCTTTTGATCCAGATAAAATGCACAATCCAACTATGTTTACAACAGATTTATCTTTGCGTTTTGATCCTATTTATGAAAAAATATCAAGAAAATTTTATAAAAATCCAGACACTTTCGATGAAGCTTTTGCAAGAGCATGGTTTAAATTAACACATAGAGACATGGGACCAAAGTCCACTTATATCGGACCAGAAGCACCTACAGAAGATTTAATTTGGCAAGACCCAATACCTGTTGTTAACTATAAAACAATTACTAAAAATGATGTTGCAACTTTAAAACAACAACTTTTAAACTCAAATTTAACAATTAGCGAAATGGTTTCTACAGCTTGGGCTTCGGCTTCTACGTATCGTAATTCAGATAGAAGAGGTGGAGCAAACGGAGCAAGAATACGTCTTGAACCACAAGTAAATTGGGAAGTAAATAACCCTAAACAATTAAAAAAAGTATTGGCAGTTTTAGAACAAATTCAAAAAGAGTTTAATGCAAAATCATCTGACAAAAAAGTATCTATTGCAGACTTAATTATTTTAGCAGGAACTGCTGGAGTAGAAAAAGCAGTAAAGAACGCAGGTTATAATTATAAAGTACCGTTTACTTCGGGTCGTACAGATGCTATTCAAGAACAAACAGACATTAATTCATTTAATCTTCTGGAGCCAATGGCAGATGGTTTTCGTAATTACTTAAAAACTAAATATACAATTTCTACAGAAGAATTGTTAGTTGACAAGGCACAATTGCTAACACTTACAGCGCCAGAAATGACCGTGTTAATTGGAGGAATGCGAGCATTAAATGCGAATTATGATGGAAGTAAAAAGGGAATATTTACAGAGAATAAAGATAAACTTACTAATGACTTTTTTGTTAATTTACTTGGGATGAGTGTTGAATGGAAAGCTACATCAGACACAAAAGAAGAGTTTGTAGGAAAAGATATTAAAACAGGTGCCAATAAATGGACAGCAACTAGAGCGGATTTAATATTTGGTTCAAATTCAGAACTTAGAGCATTAGCAGAATTTTATGCAAGTAATGATTCTAAAAAACAGTTTGTAAAAGATTTTATAGCTGCTTGGACAAAAGTAATGAATCTTGATAGGTTTGATTTGTAAATCAAGATTCAATACAAACGAACCTATAATTAAAAGATGATTAGTTGAAAAAACACGTGTAAAAAACTAATTTTAAAAATAAAGAGGTTACTTTTATTAGTAACCTCTTTATTTTTTAATTTACCTAAATTTATCAATAGTAATACACTTTTACAAATCCTCCGTAAAATGTTTTTTAGTTTTCGGTTTGTCAAATTTATCTTTATTATAAGCAACATATTTTCCTTTAGCAACAGATAAAGAAACCCATTTTTCACCTTTAATCATTTTTGACAAATAAACTATTTGCCCAACATGATATGAATAATGACATAATTGCCTTGTGATTGCCTCTTGAATTGTATGGCCTTGATTTCTAATGTAAATTAATTTATCAAAATCGTTTATAGTTAATGGTTTTATAGCATCAAAAAGACAAGTCCAACCATTATCCCAAGCAATTAAAATTTCTTCTTTTGTTTTATACGTATTTTCGAATTCTTGATCTCTTTTTCGCCATTCTTTTTCGCCATCTTCCGTTAAAAAATTAGTCCAGCGTGATAACATATTACCAACTAGATGTTTTACCATTATTGCAATATTATTAGAATCATCGTTATACTGCCAAAAGCATTCCTTTTCACTTAATTGTTGTAAAGATTTATCGCCTAACATTTTATAATATTCAAATTGAATAATCGAATTTTCTAAATAATTTGTTGGAAATGATTTGGTTTGCTTCATTTTATTTTAGGTTTAACTGTTTAATCGTGTAAATGTTGGAATACCCTTATTTTAATGAAATTATGATGGTTTTTTATGAGTTATTAATATTTATTCGTGAGACTCTAAAAAATTATTTTCAATTTTTTAGTTAGCCGAACTAATCCCGTTTTTTCATCGGGATATTGGTTTAATACCTCGACCCTTGGGTCGATTCTTATTATTGGGTTCAGAACTTGCCCTGAGGTTTAACACCTTTTATTTATCAGAAGCAATAAATTCAATAGATGAGGTATTCACACAATAACGCATGCCAGTAGTTTCTTTTGGTCCATCATTAAAAATATGACCAATATGACCATCGCAAGTAGCGCAAGTTATTTCGGTTCTAATCATACCCAAACTAGTATCTTTAATTTGAATAATTGTACCTTTAATAGCATTATCAAAAGAAGGCCAACCACAATGCGAATCGAATTTTGTATCCGATTTAAATAACTGTGTTTTACAGGCATTACAAACATAAGTGCCTTTTTTAAAATGTTTGGTATAGCCAGCATCACTTGGTCTATCTGTGCCTTTTTTTCGCAATACATAATATTCTTGTTCCGTTAATTCTGCTTTCCATTCGGCATCTGTTTTTTCTATTTTTTCAGTCATGGTTTTCTTTTCTTTATTGGTGTTTTTATTTTGCGCTTTTGAATTACAGCTAATAAGTATGAAACTTACTAAAATTATAAATAGTGCTTTTTTAGACATTTTTAATGAAATTTATGATATGATTATTAATCTTATTATTTTTTAAAATTCTAGTATGCCCTAAATTATAGCTTACTAAAATTTCTCCTTTCTCTAAATGTTGTCGAATTTCATAAGCACTACTTACATCTGCAGGTTGATCTTGCGAATCGTGTATTATTAAAGTTGGTATTTTTATTTTTTTGGCAAATTCTTCGCCATTATAAACTTCTAAATCGGTTTTATATTTTGTTATAAAACGTTTTTTGAATTTTGAAATTAAATTTATATTGCTATTATTTCCGACTAAAAATTTTCTCAAAATCTCCTCAATATTATTTGTAGCGGCAATACTCACTATTTTATTAAAAACCGAACCATTTGCGGTAGAAAACAAAAGTGCCATCGCACCAATTGAATGTCCTACAGCAATATCAAAATTATATTTGTTATTTAAAAATTCAATAATTTTCACAAATTCTTCCATACTCGAATATTTTCCAATAGAATTGCCATGTGCAGGTGCATCAAAACTTACAACCATTCTGCCATTTTCTAATAACTTATCGGCTAAGGCATAAAATTGAGAACCTCTACCAGACCAACCATGAATTAGCAAACATTTACTTTTCGAGTAACCATATTCGTAAACTATTATTTTTTTATTTATAGAAGGAATAAACATTGTTATTTGTTTAGCGCTTTTGCAAAACATCATTTCTCTTTCAGAAGCTGAAAATTTTTGAGGAGTAATAAATTTTTTGATTAATTTATTAACTAAATATTTTTCAGTAAAAAAACTAAATAATGATCTGATATTTGAAATGTACTTCACCAAACGAAGTTAATTATTATTTTTATCTTTGTTTAAAATCTAACTAGAAATAATACTTTTAAAATTTAATTGTATTTTAGCATTTTTAATTGTATTTTAGCATTAAATTAAACCAATAAATTAAGTTTATCATGAAATCTAACCTTACTTACTTACTTACTTACTTACTTACTAATTACTTTCTCTAATTGTTATTCACAAGAAATACAAACAATGAGTTGCGAAGTAAAATCAATTGAAGATTCTTTAGGTCTATGTCACGCAAATATTGGCGATATACCAAGCGATTTTTCTGACGAAACACCTTATGTCTTTAATGTTTTTTTTCATAAAATTGTTGCTAATGATGGTTCTACACCAGATTTAGTTAGTATGAGTGGTTACGAAAACCCTGACGGAATTGGTGATGGAGATTTAATTACTGAAAGAGAATATTTAGAAGCTATTAGAGCTTTGAATATAAAATTTAATAAGTTTAATATATTTTTTAAATATTTTGGTAATGATATTATTCCAAATAGTGATTTTTTAGATCTTATTTTTCATATAGATGAAGATATTAGTAATTATGATGATTTACAAGAATATGTTAGAAACAATACCGATGAAAACGGAGAAATTTATTATAAAGAAAATTCATTAAATTTATATATTGCCAACAGTATTAATTTGAATAATTGGGGAAGAGCAGGTTCTCGTGAAACGGAGTCTTATTATGCTTATAAAACTTTCCAACCTATAGCAAGGCAGCAATGGAATCCTGGATCTTTAGTACCAGAACCTTATGATAGAATTAGTATGATTGTGCCTCATGAAATTGGTCATAACTTTTTTTTATTTCACACTAATTATAGTTCAGGTATTAGAGTAGAAACTGCTGGTCGTTGGGCAGAAAGAGTTACTAGAGATGTTTTGTCTCCACATTATAATGCAGATGATGCAGGTGATGATGTTGCAGATACAAATGCAAGTACAACTGGGATTTCGAATCCAAACACATTTGCTGATTTTGAAAACTGCACTTGTAACCAACAAGGTATAATTGATGAAGATATTAGAGATTGGTCAGATTATATAATTATTGATGGTCAAGAATATCCTAATGGCGAATTGTTTCAATTAGAAGATCAGATTTTTAATTTAATGTCTAGTGCCACTTACTTCGATCTTTATGAACCAAGTAATTGTCAAAATAAAAGAACATTTACTAATGGTCAAGGTTTAAGAATGCGTTGTATTATTGAACAAAATCAGGATGTTTTTAATGTAGTTCAGACAGATATAGCTTCTTTATATGAACCGTATAGAGGTGATTATGGTATTAATGGAGAAACAAATAACACAAGATTTCAACCTGGTTTTGATTACGAATTTGTAGAATGTAGTAACGGACATTCAGTACCAACAGATTATGGCAATCACAATTTTCAATTTGGAAATATTTATTTCGAAGATTATTCATATGATTTTGATAAATTTTATTCAGGTAAGATTAAACATCTTATGCCTACTGCAATAAGAATTATACAATTAAATAATCAACCTGAAAAATGCTATAATCAATTTAAAAATATTATTGGTGGAAAAGTGATTAAGTTTAATGATAATGTTATAAATACAAATGTTACCATTACGCCTAAAAATGCAGAAGATATGAATGACAATAATTTAATTCAAAATTTGCAGCAAGGTTTGTATAAAATTGAAAAAAATTATGATGACGGTTCACAAGAAAATAAAACTATTTTAAAACAAAATGATTAAATTATGAAAAAACTATTAATTATATTTTTTATATTATGCTTTAATTTAAGTTATGCACAATATACCACTATACCCGATACTAATTTTGAACAGGCACTTATTGATTTAAATATTGATAGCGAAGGTATTGTCGATAGTCAAATATTAACCACAGACGCTATAGGTATTGAAAGTCTAGATGTATCAAATAGAAATATAATTACACTTGAAGGTATTGCTGCTTTTAGTAATTTAATCTATTTAAACTGTTCTGGAAATCGAATAAATTCTTTAGATCTTAACGCAAATAAAAACCTTGTTAATTTATTATGCCACGTTAACGCTATGGAGATTTTACAGATAAATGAATGCGTCCAACTAGAATATTTAAATTGTGCATATAATTCATTATCTGAATTAGATTTGCATAATCTAACACAATTAACACATTTTTTTTCATCTAATGAAATAACCGATGTAATTGGTGAAGTTCAAAATGTTTTTTCTACTTTAGATTTATCTAATAACATAAATTTAATAGAGGTAGATTGTGAAAACAATTATATAGAAAATTTAATTTTAGGAAATAACGATGAATTAATTCATCTAAGATGTAGTTATAATACATTTACAGATATAGATTTAACTGCATTAATAAATTTAAAATATTTACATATTTATAGAAATGATTTAACAGAATTAAATCTTTCACAAAACACAAATTTAGAAGAAGCATATTTAGGTATTAATGATGGTAATTTTAATGATGGAATATCTAATAGTTTTATTGAATTAGATTTGTCACAAAATATAAATTTAGAAAAGCTAGACCTTTCTTTTTTATTTACAAGCACAACAGAAGTTATGGAACTTGATGTTAGTTCTTGTGAAAACTTAAATAATCTATATATTATTGGTAGTTATTTAAACTTTTTAAACATTGCAAATGGTAATAATGAAAATTTATTATTTACACTTGATGGTATCGGTTTAACAACTCCTTGTGTACAAGTAGATAATAATCAAATTGCAATTTTAGCAAACACAGATCAAAATAATTGGGTAGAAGCAGATGCCGTTATATATAGTGCTGATTGTGAAGAAACAAATGCTGTAAATGATAATATAATTAAAGATATACTTGTGTATCCTAACCCTGTAATTACTAATTTAAATATTGAATCCGATATAATTAATAATACTATTTTATATAATTGTTTAGGTAAGCAATTAAATAGTTACAACTCGAATATGATAGATTTTTCAGAATACACAAGCGGTGTCTATTACTTAAAAATTACATCACAAAATAATAAATCTATAATTAAAAAAATAATTAAAAAATAATTTGTATCATTCAACCAAGAATAACTTATAAAAGCAAATACTTACATATTAGACTGATTGTTAGTCAGTTAAATTTTAAATAATTAAAATTTACGAAGTAAATTAAAAATCTATGAAAATATTTTAAGTACTAAAATCTGTGTTTCATTTCTTTATTATGGGTAAATTGTTACCCAAAACTCTTATTTTCTACCTGTAATTTCCCTTAATTATTATTTTTATCTTTGTTTAAAATCTAACAAATAAATTAATAATTTAAAAAATAAAAAAAATTGTAGCTTAAAAAAGTCTATATTTAATTTCTAAAATAACTAAAGTCCACTTTTACAGAAAATACATTAGAGAATAAAGTACCGCTAGCGCCGCCAATATTAGATAAAGCATAATCTATTTGTATGCCATTATATCTAAAACCAACACCAAAATTTGGTTCTACAGAAAGTGAAGAACCGCCATCAAAATCGGTGAATTTCTGAAAATTATTTACGCCACCTCTAAGAAAAACCATATCATCATACGCCATCTGAAAACCTATTGCTGGATCAACACTTACTGCAGAAGTAGAAATAATATTATTGGTTTCGGCAAAACGCATGTTCAAATCTATTGCGGTAGTTAATTTATAATCGTGTCCAAACTCAAATATACGAGAAACACCAAATTGTAATTTTGGTTTTGTTAATTCTAATGTTTCTGGTTCTTCTTGATTTTGACCAGGTATCGTATTTGCAATACTTTCAAAAGCATCACTATCAATAGACCAAGCATTAAAAGTTGTTGTAATATCACGTAACATTAAACCGAATTTATAGTTTTCTGTTTGGTACTGAAAACCAGCATCTAAACCAAAACCCCAGGAACTTGCAAAATCACCAATGCGTCTATGTACAATTTTAGCGTTTACTCCAAAATCGAAATTTTTCATTAGCATTTTTTTTGCATAACCAATATGTAATGCCATATCGCTGGCATTAAAAAGACTTATTCTGTTAAAATCAATAGCTCCTTGACTATCAATTAATTCCGTTGTATTTAAAATGTCATCTACCGAAAACCGTATAAACGAAAGAGCAATAGCACTAGTATTATTAATAGGTTTCGCATAAGCAATATAATCATATTTTGCAATACCTTGAAAATATTCTGCGTGCATAATTGCGCCTTGTTGATCTTTAATATTTACCAAACCCGCAGGATTCCAATAAATAGAATTTACATCATCTGTTGTTGAAGTTACTGCTTTTCCCATACCAAATGCTGCAGCATCTACACCAATATTCAAAAATTCGTTAGAATAGTTTCTTAAAGTCTGACTATTGGCAAACGGACTAATAAATAACACTAAGAGGAATATTTTTTTCAAATTTGTTTTTTTACGAATATTATTTACTATCATATATAACTCAAATAAGAGTTAGTTATTGTTTTCTATAAAGGATAAAATCTGATTTTCTAACCAATTGTTTTTTTTCATATTAAAATGTTCACAGAATCCTACGTGTCCACCATATTTTGTCGTTAATAAATGAAAATGTTTACTTTTTTTTGCTTCTTTTGTCGGAAAACAGGCTTCGTTTAAAAACGGATCATCTAAAGATGTTATTAATAAGGTTGGTTTTTTTATGTCTTTAAGGTATTGTGTACAACTAGATTTTTCATAATAATCATCTGCATTTTTAAAACCGTGTGTTGGTGCAGTATAATTATTATCAAAATCACTAAAATTTATTGCTTTTCTAATTTTTTCGATGTCTAAATCGGAATTTGGGAATTTTTTAAACTTTAAATTCGCTTTAGGAATTAAGGTTTTTAAAAAGTTTTTTACATATAATTTATTTCCTTTTTTTGTCATCGCAATAGAAGAACCTTTTAACGAACATGGCACAGAAACAGCAATTGCCGATTTTACAATACTGTTCTCTCCTACTTCACCCATATATTTTAAGGTAATATTGCCACCTAAACTATAACCAACAACATTAATGTTTTTATAATTAAAATTGTTTTTTATATATTGAATTACTTCTACTAAATCTTCTGACTTTCCACTATGATAAGAACTCAATAAATTGTTGGGTTCACCGCTACAACTTCTTAAATTTACTGCAATAATATCATAATTATTAGCATTCATTTTTTTTGTAAGTGACTGAATATAAGTTGAATTAGAACTTCCTTCCAAACCATGAATTACCACAATAACTTTATCGGAATTTACGGTGGAAAAATCCAAATCTAAAAAATCACCATCTTTGGTGTGCATTCTTTTTCGGTTATAATTTATTTTTATTCGGCTAAAATAATAACGATATGCCGTATTAAAATGCTTGTTTTTTAATAGAAAATTCGGTGAAAATGGTACGGGATTTTGGTAAAGCATTTTAACTTAATAAATTGGATTGCAAATATTAAGTTATTTTTAGTAAATAAAACTTTTTATCGGATTAAATTTAACATTAATATTGGTTCTATGTTGTTTTTAGTGTGTAGCATTATATTTTTATATTGGTGAAATGTAAAAAAATTCCAAAAATCAAGTTCCAAATCTCAAATAAATCCCAACATTTAAATATCAAAACACAAACAAAGCCTTACATTATATCAAAAAACAGTAATAATAAACAAATTTAATGTTTGATTTTTTAAAAATTAATTTTTGTTTTTTATTTAGGATTTGGAACTTAATTTTAGGTTCTACCACCTAATGTATGGGTTTCTTATCTTTACAAAAAAAACAATTA
>CAYQTF010000090.1:0-10367 GCA_964420345.1 uncultured Flavobacteriaceae bacterium | reverse complement strand
AAATCAATAGCACGTGAATTTTAAATATCTAAATTTTTGGGTGAATAGTTACATATTTACGCAAAATTAAAAATCAAAAAATGAAATTATCAAAAATTATAATTCTAATTATTTCAGTTATAGCATTCAATAGTTGTGCTTCAGGTTATAAAATAATAAACCCAAGTGGTTTAAGTTACAATTCTCTTGATTTAGACAAAGAAGTTTCTTTGTCATATAAATATGATTTATTAAATAAGAAATATTCTAAAAAAGAAACTAAAAGAGGTGTTAAATTAGTTGCTATTAAAATAACTAATAATTCTGATACCGATTTAGTATTTGGTCAAGATATTGTTTTAACTTATGAAAACGGTAATGAAATCAATATAATGGATAGTACTAAAACATTTAGTTCTCTAAAACAAAGTACTGCTACTTACCTGTTATATTTATTACTATCACCAATGCAATTTACTAAAACCGAAACAGTTAACGGAATAACAACTCGAGAAAATATTTTTCCTGTTGGTTTGATTGTTGGTCCTGGTATTGCTGGCGGAAATATGCTTCAAGCAAGTTCTGCAAATAAAAAATTAAAAAGAGAACTTTTAGAAAACAATTTAGTTGGAATGCTAATTAAAAAAGGAGAAACAAAATCTGGTTTAATTGGGATTAAATCTGATAGTTATGATGCTATTAAGGTAAAAGTTAAAAATTAATATGATTAGTTGTAAAAAAAGTTAAAATAAATTGTATAATAATTACATTAAAATGAAAAAATATATATTTATTTCTATAATCCTATTTAGTTTTACTTTACAATCTCAAAACTTAAAAGATAATAGACTTTGGCGTTCTAGAGGAGTTTATGATTCGGATGGTGAATTCATTAAAAGTGTTAAAACAGAAAAATTTCTTTATTTCTTAAATTCTAACAAAATAGAGCAGTTAATTATCAACGACAAAGTACATATGGAAACTGGTCATGTTAAAATATTTGTTCGTAGAGATACCATAAATTTAATCCTACTTAATGAAACCAAATATACCATTAAAGAACATGATAATTGGCAAGTAATTAAACATCATAAAGATTCTATTACTATAGAGAACACAAAAGAAAAATATGCGTTTTCTTATGTTCCTTTTCAAAATGACATTTCCGACAAAATGAATTTTAAAATGCTAAAAAACAAAATATTAGGTAACACTATTGAAAGTAAAACAGACAATATAATTACTACCACTAATTATTTTAAAAATGGATTGAAAAAGTGGAAAACAAGCGAGTCAGATATACATAATGAAACGGAATATAAACTAATCAATTTTAATAATTTTTTCATTTTAAATGGAATCGTATCCGCTCCAAAAATAATTGCAAATTACAATAACAATTATATTTATTATACCGAATTAGATTATAGGTTTAGCAAAAATAAAATAGGTAAATTAACTATTAAATAGTAAAAATTAAGTTTAAAACTAATGGTTCTATGTTGTTTATAGTAGGTATTATTTTAAATTCCAAAAATCAAGTTCCAAATTCTAAATAAAAAACAAAAATCAATTTTTCAAAAATCAAACATTAAATTTGTTTATTATTACTAATTTTTGATATAATGTAAGGCTTTGTTTGTATTTTGATATTTAAATGTTGGGGTTTATTTGGAATTTGGAACTTGATTTTTGGTTTTTTTTACATTTCATCAATATTAAAAACATAATGCTACCCACTATAAACGACATAGAGCCAAACTAATATACTCAAAACAATTATTATGAAAGAAAAAATATTTATTGGATTGATAATTTTAACTATCATTTTATGGTTTTTAACCATCATAAGCATAACAAGAACAAGGTTTAAAAATCAAAATAGTAATACTGTATGGCTTATTGCTGTTTTATTTTTTCCTGTTTTCGGTTCTATATTGTATTTTATAATGAAGAGGAAATTTGTACTAAAAGAACCAAGAAAATTTCAACCTAAATTTCATAGAACAAAATTATAGTTTAATATGTCTTGTTATTTATCTTTATTTAACCACAAAGAACATTAAGGAGCCACAAGGTTTTCACAAAGTTGTACGACATATTTTCTTTGCGTCTCTGCGCCTTTTTTTTCTTTGCGACTTTGCGTGAAATCTCTTAAAAACAAGACTCCACAGTTAAACCAAAAAACTCTTCTAAAGTAAAACCTGCATCTCTTGCTTGTTGTGGTATAATACTTTCGGTGGCCAAACCTGGTACGGTATTTATTTCAATAAAATGTGGTTCGCCATTTACTAATATAAAATCGGTTCTTGTCATGCCTTTCATATTAAGCACTTTGTATATTTTTAATGCAACTTGTGTTAGTTTATCTTTTTCTGTATTGGTTATTCTTGCAGGTGTAATTTCTTGTGATTTTCCTTCGTATTTTGCTTCATAATCAAAAAAATCGTTCTCTGAAACAATTTCTGTCATTGGTAGTACTTTGGTTGTTTCTTTAAATTTTACTACACCAACCGAAATTTCTTTTCCGTCTAAAAAAGATTCTATTAAAATTTCTGAATCTTCCGCAAAAGCGAAATCCAATGCCTTTTGAAGGTTTTCTATTTTATGCACTTTAGAAATCCCGAAACTAGAACCTGCATTATTTGGTTTTACAAAACAAGGTAAACCTAAAGTTGTTACTATATTTTGTAAATCAATTTTATCGCCTTTATTTATATAAATTGATTTTGCACATTTAATACCATATTCTTTTAATACACTTAATGTATCCCGCTTATTAAAGGTCAATGCCATCTGATAAAAAGGTGCAGATGTGTGTTTTATACCTAACAAATCAAAATATGCAATTAGTTTTCCGTTTTCCCCAGGATTACCGTGAATGGCATTAAAAACACAATCGAAAGTTATTTTTTTATCTTCTTTTGTAAAGGAAAAATCGCTTTTATCTATAGGGAATTCTTTTCCGTTAAGGGAAACTAGCCATTTATCTATTAAAATATGCACAGCAAAAACATGGTATTTATTCTTATCTAAATTATTTACAACAACTTTACCACTTTGCATAGATATTCCAACTTCTGAGGAATAACCGCCCATAATTACTGCAATATTTTTTTTCATTGAAAATTATTTATTAATATGACAAACTTACAAAAAGAATTACTGCAATTTAGTATATTTGCTTTTCAAAATAAACGGTTAAGAAATGAAAATTATAAGTTATCTAAAAAGTAAAGAGTTTTTAATGACATTGGTTAAGATACTTGTTTTGGTAATTGTTCTAATTTTTATGTTACGCTATTGGTTAGGTTGTAGTACAAATCACAACCAAAAAATTGAAGTGCCAGATTTATCTAAAATGACTATATTAAAGGTAAAAGTTACTTTAGAAAAGTTAGATTTAAATTATGAAGTGCAAGATGTTGGTAATTACAAACCAAGTTTTCCGCCTTCGAGTGTTGTAGAACAAAACCCTAAAGCAGGTGATTTTGTGAAAGAAAACAGAAAAATATATTTGACTTTAAACCGTAAAAGTTATCGGGATATAAAATTACCAAGTCTTTTAGGTAAGACCAAACGCCATGTAGAATCCGAATTAAGATCTATAGGTTTTAAAATAGGTACTTTCTCTTATGTGCCAGACAAAGGCAAAAATGTAGTAAGAGGTTTAAGTTTTAATGGTAATAGGATATCTGAAGGCGATATGATACCAAAAAATTCAAAAATAAACCTTGTTTTAGGTGATGGACATCAAGGAACAATTATAAAAGATACGATTAATTAAAATGCAAGAAAACGAAAATATAGATGAGAATGACGGTTTATACGAACACTATAAATTTGTCGCTTCCATAGGTCAAGAACCTTTACGAGTTGATAAATTTTTAATGAACTTTATCGAAAACGCTACACGTAGTAAAATACAAAAAGGGATTAAAAATGGTGGTGTTTTAGTAAATGATGAAACTGTAAAGTCGAATTATAAAGTAAAAGCACACGATGTTGTTAGAGTTGTTCTAGCGCATCCGCCAGCGGAAAATTTATTAGTTGCTGAAAATTTACCAATAGATATTATCTTTGAAGATGATGATATAATAATTGTTAATAAAGAAGCAGGAATGGTAGTACATCCTGGTCATGGCAATTATTCAGGTACTTTGGTAAACGGTTTAATTCATCATGTAGAAAATTTACCTAAAAATTCTAACGAACGACCAGGTTTAGTACATAGAATTGATAAAGATACTAGTGGTTTATTGGTAGTTGCAAAAAATGAAGAAGCACTCACCTATTTAGCAAAACAGTTTTTTGAAAAAACTACAGAACGTCTATATTATGCTTTGGTTTGGGGAAATGTAGAAGAAGATAGTGGTACAATTACAGGTAATATTGGTAGAAGTTTAAAAAATAGATTACAAATGTCTGTTTTTCCTGATGGTGATTTCGGAAAACCTGCTGTAACACATTATAAGGTTTTAGAGCGTTTTACATATGTAACTTTAGTAGAATGTAAATTAGAAACTGGTAGAACACATCAAATTAGAGCACACTTTAGATATATTGGTCATACGCTTTTTAACGACGAACGCTATGGTGGCAATAAAGTTTTAAAAGGTACTACTTTCACAAAATACAAACAATTTGTAATGAATTGTTTTAATATATTGCCAAGACAGGCATTACATGCAAAAACATTAGGTTTTATACATCCTAAATCAAAAGATTTTATGCGGTTTGAATCAAAACTACCACAAGATATGCTAGATTGTTTAGACAAATGGCGTAAGTATGCTACACATATTGAGTAATGTTCTAAGGGAGAATATTTTTTATCATTATGGTATTGAAGATGGTTTGTCACAAGAAACTGTACAAACAATTATTAGCGACAAAACTGGTTTTGTATGGATCCGTGCACAAGAAGGTTTAAATAGATATGATAGTAATTAGTTTAAAGTTTTTAAAAATGATATTGATTTAGTTCAATTCGCTTTTTATTCGCGATTCAACAAATTTAAAAACAAATAAAATATAAATCCTCGTTATCTAAAATATTTGTTTACTTTTATTCTATGGCATATACTGCAACCATAGAAGAAGAAAAAAAGGAAATTGCTAAGCGTTATAAAAACATGCTTAAGAATTCTTATGAAACGCTTTCTAAAGAAGATAAAACTTTAATTAGAAAGGCTTTTGATATTGCTGCAGACGCACATAAAGAACAACGTAGAAAAACTGGTGAACCCTACATTTTTCATCCTATAGCAGTTGCAAAAATTATTGCAAATGATATTGGCTTAGGCGCAACAGCAATTGCTTCTGCCCTATTACATGATGTTGTAGAAGATACCGATTATACTGTTGCAGATATGGAGCAAATTTTTGGTGTTACCATTGCAAAAATTGTAAACGGTTTAACTAAAATTGCACATTTAAAGAAAGATCAAGATGTTTCTTTACAAGCAGAAAATTACAGAAAACTTCTTTTAACTTTAAATGATGATGTACGTGTTATCTTAATAAAAATTGCAGACAGATTGCATAATATGCAAACTATGGATGCTATGCCACCATACAAACAAGTTAAAATTTCAGCAGAAACTTTATTTATTTATGCGCCTTTAGCACATCGCTTAGGTCTATACAATATAAAAACACAATTAGAAGATTTAGGTTTAAAATATACAGAACCCGAAGTCTATAATGACATTTATAATAAAATAACACAAAGTAAAGAAGAACAACAAATTTATATTAAGAGTTTTTCTAAAATTATTAAAGAATCTTTGCTTAAGGAAGGAATGGAGTTTGAAATTGCTGGCAGACCAAAATCTATATATTCCATTCGCAAAAAAATGCTAAATCAAGGAGTTTCTTTTGAAGAAGTTTATGATAAATTTGCAGTCAGAATAATTTACAAATCTTCTAAAAAAGATGAGAAAATTAGCGCCTGGAAAATATACTCTATTGTAACAGACCACTTTAGACCTAACCCGAGCAGAATGCGTGATTGGATTACACAACCAAAATCGACAGGTTACGAGGCCTTACATATTACGGTTATGGGTTTAAAAGGTCGTTGGGTTGAAGTTCAAATTAGGTCAGAACGCATGCACGAAATTGCAGAAAAAGGGTATGCTGCACATTTTAAATATAAACAAGGTAACCAAAGAGAAAGCGGTTTAGAATCTTGGTTAAATTTACTAAAAGAAACTTTAGAGAATCAGGATACTAATGCAATTGATTTTGTAGAGCAATTCAAATTAAATCTTTACGCAAAAGAGATTTACATATTTACGCCAAATGGAGATATAAAATCTTTACCAAAAGGTGCTACTAGTGTAGATTTTGCCTTTGCAATTCACTCGCAAGTTGGTTTAACTTGTCGTGCTGCAAAAGTAAACGGTAAAATTGTACCACTAAGTTATGTGCTAAATAGTGGCGATCAAGTTGAAATTATAACTTCTAAAAATCAAAAACCAAAAGCAAGTTGGTTAGAATTCGTGAAAACGGCAAGCGCAAAATCTAAAATAAAAAATTCTTTAAAGGAAGAACATAAAGAAATTGCAAAACTTGGTAAGGAAATATTAGCCAGAAAACTAAGACATATAAAAATAACTTTTAATGAAAAAACCATTAATGAAATGGTTACTTTTTTTAAGTTAAAAACTAGTTTAGACTTATTTTTACGCTTTGGTAATGGAAGTATTGATAATAAAAAATTAAAAGAATTTGCTGCACAACAAAGAAATAGTTTTTATAATTTTTTCAAATCAAAAATTAGAAAGAAGAACGTTAATCCTAATTTAAATAAGGATGATATAACCTTAAAATACGATTTATTAGTATTCGGGAAAGAAGAAGAAAAATTAGATTACAAACCTGCAAAATGTTGTAACCCGATACCTGGTGATCCTGTTTTTGGGTTTATTACCATTAACGAAGGTATTAAAATACATAAACTAAATTGCCCAAACGCCATAGCCTTACAGGCAAATTATGCCTACAGAATTAAACCTGCAAAATGGTTAGATTCTAGTCAACAAGAACACAAAGTTACTTTAAATATTAAAGGAATTGACAATGAAGGATTGGTTGGTGAAGTTTCTAAAATTATTGTAAATGACAAAAATGTAAGCTTATATGGCATTAATATTAATGGTTCGGAAGGTTTTTTTGAAGGAAGAATAACTATTGGTATCAACAATAAAGATCACTTAAAGAAAATTATTATAGCACTTAAAAAAATTGATGGTATTACTAAAATTAATCGATTACATAATTAAAAGTTTAAAAACTGTATAGCTACTTGGTTATTGTTTATACTTTATTTTAGTATAATAACCTATTTCATTTCCGCATTAACTTCTATCTTAAAGCCATTTTTAACAGAAATATGTAAAATAGCATTTATTAATTTTGCTCTTTTTTTAATATTATGAAGACCTAAACCAGAAGTTTTTTGTTTCTCTAACACTTTTCCGTTATCTTTCATTTTTAAATGAATACTTTGTTTTTTAATAATCAAATCAATTAATAATTTATCCCCATTAGAATGTTTTAAAGTGTTAATAACGGCTTCCTTAAAAATAAGATAAATATTCTGTCTAATGTCTGGTTGTAAAGTTTGCGATTGGTCTTTTTTAGGAAAATAATTAAATTCAAAAGTAATTTTATCGTTATCTTCAAAAGCATCTAATAAAAAATCTTTCATTCTATTTATTAGACTTACTACATTATCTTTTTCTGAATCAATAGACCAAACTGTATCTCGCATACTATTCATTGCTTGTCTTGACATAACACTTATTTTACTTAGTTTGTTGGCATCTTGAGAATTTGTATTACTAATTAATATTTCCGATTGCATAGAAACTGCTGTTAAAATAGTACCAACTTCATCATGTAAATCTCTAGAAATTTTATTTCTAAGGCTTATTAGTTCTTCTTGCTTTTTTAATTTTTGCTTAAATAAATATCTAATAATCCATACAACTAAACCAATAATTAATAAAAAAAACAATAATTGCACATACCATATTAAATACCAATATTGAGCCTTTACCACTTCAATACTTTCAAAAGAAGAATTATTACCATTTAAGGTTTTTAACTCTATGTTATAAAGCCCTGCTTTTAAACCTGTTAAGTTTAGTTGCTGTTCTTTGGTAAATTTACTCCAACGATTACTCATTTCTTTTATACGATAACTATAAAATACATCTGTATTTTTTTTTACTGCGGAATAGTTTATTTCTAAATTAACATCATTTGCTTTTAAATTAATTTTTGTTAATGTATTTACATTGTCCGTATAATGTTTAAACTTGTTTTTATTATTTAAAACAGAAATTTTTGTAATTCTTATTTTACTATCTTTAATAGGTTTATTCCATTTTAAATCTTCTTCTTTAAAAGAATATAAACCTGATATTGTACCAACATAAAATTTGTTATTAGCTGTATCATGAAATTTTGATTTTCGATTGTATTCTTGATAGGATAACGGATTTTCAGTAGGCAATTCAAAATACTCTAATGTTTTAATATCAAACAATAACAAACCAAAATCAGTACCTAAATAAAATTGATTATCATCTTTTGGTAAAATAAAATAGACTTTCCGTTGTAATAGTTGCCCTTGTTTAGATACATACTGAAAATTATAATTGGTTATTTTATTTGTGCTAATATCTAAACTACTTAAACCGTTAGATATACCAAACCATAACTTATTTTTGTTTTGATGAAGGCACAAAACACCAATCTCAAAATTAGTTTTTACTTGTTTATTTGAAAAGTGCTTTACTAGTTTTCCTTTTTTTGTTATTAATGACATTCCATTATTTAATGTGGCAATCCATAAGTTATTACTTTGTTTATCTTCAATAATATCATTTATTATTTTTAATGAGTGGTTTGGATATACAGATTTTTCAATAGTATAATTTTTTATTTTATTATTTTTTAAATCATTAACGGAGAGTTTATTTGAATACCAATTATAAATCCAAATAGAATCGTTTTTAATATATTGTGTAGCATGATTTCCACTTGTTTTATTAGTTAATAAATTTATTCTTTTATTATTTAAATCTAACGAAAAATTATTCCACAATAATTTATTATTCCAATAAGACAAACTATAGGAAGCAACTAATTTAAAATTACTTTTTGGAATATTTATTTTATTAAAATAAGCACTATTTTTATTTTTTGTTGCTAAACCCAAATAATACGAAACAAACAAATTTTCGTTGGTATCTTTTGTGATTTCTCTAAAACTCAATTCTTTATCTTCGCCTTTAATTTCTTCTTTAAATTGATAATTTGAAAATCCTTTTTTAGTTAATTTATACAAAAATTTTTTGGTTGCAATTATTATAGAACCATCAATAACTATATCAACATCCATAATACTATTAATGGTTGGTTTTTTAAAAACAGTTTCTTTAAGTGCTATCCATTCGTTCTTTAGATTCTGAATGGTTTTCGTTTTGGTATTAATAATAAAAATTTCATATTCATTTACACAAACTATAAATTCATTTTTTACAGCAAATCGCTCAAAATAATAGGTTCTATTATTAGGAAAAGTAAAAACAGTTTGTATTTTGTTTTTTTTATTGTTCCAAATTGAAATCTCATTAGAAGATTTGGTCATAAAGTAAACTTTACGATTATCCATTGTTGAAAACATTTGCTGTTTTTTACCTAAATTATCAAATTTATAGCGCAATTTTCCTTTTTTAGAAATGACATAAATAAATTTTGAAGAAGTGGCATAAAAATTTTCTTCGTCAAATTCTATATCATTTAAGTTATCACTTTTATTATCTTCTGTTTTAAATTCAAATAAAGGAATTTCTTTATTATTTTTAAAAGTATAAAGCGTACTTATTTTGGTTTTTTTGTTTTCAGAAATGTAATATAATTGTCCGTTTTTTGCTATTTGCGAATAATAAATATGTTGTTTTGAAATACCTTTTGGATATACAAAATTCAATTTTCGCAAATACGGATTGTAAGAAACTATTTTATTCGCATTATATAAATAGGTATAAATATTACCAATTGAATCTATTTTTATTTTTCCGAAATGAGATAATATAGTATCTTTTAATATTGGGTAATGAGCATCGCCATTTTTATAGTTAATTGTATTGAAACCATCAAAACATAACAAACCATTACTACTCGATAACCATAAATAACCATCATTATCTTCTTCAAATCTATTAAATTTAATGTTTTTATCTGCAACCTTTAAATCTAACCATTCAATATCATAAGTTGGTTTAATAAATTGATAATCTTCTTGCTGACTATATGCTATACTAACTTGCTTTAATAATTCCGAAATTAAGAGTTAAAAGTGTTCGTAA
>CAYQTF010000089.1:0-10513 GCA_964420345.1 uncultured Flavobacteriaceae bacterium | reverse complement strand
CAATAAAACCAAACACGCCAAAAAAGGATTAAAATATATTTAAATATTTTCATATGTCTATATTATTTTTGGTACTACACCACGATTTTAATGGGTAAATATAAAAAAAATCTCGCAAAGTCGCAGAGTCGCAAAGTTGAAGTTTTCAAAAAGGCGCAATTATGTTTGCTATGCAAACATTTGCGTCTTACAAACTGATAATTTCCTTAGCGTCTCTGCGACTTTGCGAGAAAAAACAAATGTACTAAACAGAATTTACCATTAATATAACAGTAGATATCCTTATTTTTTAAATCGATCATATGCTGTTCGTAGATATATGAGAAATATTTACCATGCTCGTTTCATAAGTGCCAAATGTAATAAAAACTTCGGTCTTTACTCTTTAGTCTTTAAAGCTTTTATTACTTTTGCTGTACAATTTTTCAATCTTTAATCTTTCAATTAAATAATTAATGTCAAGAATATTAACAGGAATTCAATCTACAGGCACACCACATTTAGGAAACCTTTTAGGAGCAATTATTCCAGCAATAGAATTAAGTAAAAATGATGAAAATGAATCTTTTTTATTTATTGCAGATATGCATTCGCTTACACAAATTAAAGATGGTAAAATTTTAAGAGAAAACACCTATAGTACTGCAGCAACTTGGTTGGCTTTTGGTTTAGATATAAGTAAAACGGTTTTTTATAGACAAAGTGATATTCCGCAAGTAACCGAATTGTCTTGGTATTTAAGTTGTTTTTATCCGTTTAAACGATTGACTTTAGCACATAGTTTTAAAGACAAAGCAGATAGATTAGATGATGTAAATGGCGGTTTATTTACATACCCAATGTTAATGGCGGCAGATATTTTATTATACGATGCTACTATTGTACCTGTCGGAAAAGATCAATTACAACATTTAGAAATGACACGTGATGTTGCTTCGCGTTTTAATGCTAAATTAGGCGAAACTTTTGTTTTACCCGAAGCAAAAGTACAAGATAATACCATGCTTGTTCCAGGAACAGATGGCGAAAAAATGAGTAAATCTAAAGGGAATATCATCAATTTATTTTTACCAGATAAAAAGTTACGTAAACAAATAATGAAAATACAAACGGATTCTACTGCTTTAGAAGATCCTAAAAATCCAGATACTTGTAACTTATTTGCGTTATATAAATTAGTTGCATCTAAAGAACAAACCGATGAAATGCGAAATAAATACCAAGCAGGAAATTACGGTTATGGCCATGCAAAACAAGCATTTTACGAATTGTTAATCGATAAGTTTTCTAAAGAAAGAGAATTACATCAATATTATATGAACAATTTACCCGAAATTGACAAAGCATTAACAATTGGTGCTGAAAAAGCAAAATTAATTGCGAATGCTGTTTTAAAAAAAGTACGTTCTAAGGTTGGTTATTAAATGATAAGTAAAGACGTTTTGCAAAACGTCTTTACTTATCATTTAATAAGCCCTTTTATTATTACCTTCATAATAATTAACAAATGCTTTATTTACAAATTTTGCACCGCCAATTGTTGGATAATCACCTGTAAAATACCAATCGCCTTTATGATTTGGTATGGCTTTGTGTAAATTATCAATACCTTGATAAATAATTTTAACTTCCGATTTTATAGTAGCATCAGTTAATAATTCTGCTATTTTATCTGAAATTTGTTCTGGTGTAAACGGTTTGTAAATTGCTTTTACGAAGTTTTCAGGTTTGGAATTTAAAGTTTGAGATTTGGAATTTGAAAATTGTTTTTTACAATTTTGATAAACATCTTCTAGAATTTGTTCTTGCTTGGTGTCTTTCAGTAAGGAAATCGCTGCTCTAAAAGCAATAAAATCACCTAATTTTGCCATGTCTATTCCGTAGCAATCTGGATATCTAATTTGTGGTGCAGATGAAACAATAATTATCTTTTTAGGACTTAAACGATCTAAAATTTTGATAATACTCATTTTTAAAGTTGTTCCTCTAACAATACTATCATCAATAACTACTAGATTATCGGTTGGTTTTACTACGCCATAAGTTACATCGTAAACGTGTGCAACTAAATCATCACGCGAATTATCGTCTGCAATAAAAGTACGAAGTTTCACATCTTTTACAGCTATTTTTTCTATTCTTGGTCTTTCTGCTAATACTTTTCGTAATTCCTTTTCAGAAATATTTCGTTGTCCTTTAAGAATTATATCTGTTTTGCGTTTGTTTAAATAAACTTCTGCCTCTTCAGTCATACCAAAAAAGGAAGTTTCTGCAGTATTTGGAATGTAAGAAAAAACAGTGTTTGTAATGTCATCGTTTATGGCTTCTAATACTTTAGGGAAAATTAACTTTCCTAAACCTTTACGTTCTTGATAGATATCGGCATCCGAACCGCGAGAAAAATAAATTCTTTCAAAAGAACAGGCTTTTTTTTCTAAAACAGTCATTATTTGTTCTACAGAAGTAGCACCATTTTTTTTGATAATTAAAGCATGTGCAGGTTCTAATTCCTTTACTTTATCTATGTCAACATTAAAAACAGTTTGTATCACAGGTCTTTCGCTTGCTACAACCACAACCTCATCATCTTGGTAATAGAATGTTGGTCTAATTCCTGCTGGATCACGTAATACAAAAGCATCGCCATGACCAATTAAACCAGTCATTGCATAACCGCCATCCCAATTTTTTGAGGCTCTTTGTAATATTTTTTTGATGTTTAAATCTTGTTCAATTATTGCAGAAGCATCTTTTTTTGAAATTCCTTTTTCTTTGCATTTTTCATATATTTCGGAAACCTCTTCATCTAAAAAGTGACCAATTTTTTCCATTATGGTAACTGTATCTGTATTTTCTTTTGGATGCTGACCAAGTTCAATCAACTCTTCTAATAATTCATTAGAATTTGTCATGTTAAAATTACCAGCCATAATTAAATTTTTATGTCGCCAGTTATTTTGCCTTAAAAACGGATGCACAGATTCTATACTATTTCTACCAAAAGTACCGTATCTAACGTGTCCTAAAAACAGATTACCAACATAAGGCATGTTTTGTAATTGCCAATCTATATCGTCTTTTTTGTCAGGGTTTTTTTCAAGAATTTCATTAATTCGATCATTAATCTGTTTAAAAATATCTTGAATAGGTTTTTGCTGATTAGAGCGAACTCGCGAAATATAGCGTGTACCAGGTTTTACATCTAATTTAATACTTGCAAAACCCGCACCATCTTGACCACGATTATGTTGTTTTTCTAACAACAAATACATTTTTTGGATTCCGTAGAAAGATGTTCCGTATTTTTTTTTGTAGAATTCTAATGGTTTAAGAAGTCTAACTAATGCAATTCCGCATTCGTGTTTTAAAGAGTCACTCATTTTTATATTCTAAAATTAGAAATTAAATCACAATCTATCCGTAAAAAATTCAAATATATAACTTCTTTATTAACTATAACAAGGTAGATAAATAATTAAATAAAATATTTTTTAACATTTATTAATCAGTATATCAATAGGTTACAATTTATTTTAATTTTTTTTAAAAAAAATAAAACCGTAACACAAACTCTCTCGTATATAGAATGTATAAAAACAATTTTATTAATTAAAAACATTCATTTTTATGAAAACAATTAAAATTTTATTTGGAATCGGAATAGCTTTAACCGCTAGTTTCTTTTTACTCTCAGCAGATCATTTAGAAGCACCTGCTGTATCTGGTGGCACAAGTGACATTACAGATTTTTACGCTTTTAGAGCACAAAACACAGACAATGTGGTGTTTGTAGCAAACTTGCAAGGTTTCCTTAGTCCTGGAGATACATCAAGCGCATCCTTTGATGAAAATGTTTTGGTAGAATTTAATATAGATACCGATCTAGATGCCGTTGCAGATTTAGTAATTCAGGCAATCCCAAGAGATGGTAAAATGTACTTTTTTGGACCAACGGCACCAACTGCATCTGGTTTAAATAGTTCTATAGCAACTACAGCAACTCAAAATGTGGTTGATATTACTCCTTATGGTACTAGTGCTATTACAAGTACAAATGGTGGCATGACATTTTTTGCTGGACCAAGAGATGACCCGTTTTTTATGGACTTTGCTCAATTTGGAGAAATTTTAGCAGGAAACGCAACTGGATTTAATAATCCAGGAACAGATACTTTTGCAGGAATGAACGTACTTTCAATAGTAATAGAAGTTCCTAAATCTATGGTTGGTACATCAGGTATGGTTAACACTTGGGTAGAAACTAAAGAATTGCAATAAAAATAATTAAAAACAAACGTTGAATTAAATTCAACATAATTTCAAAAACTATAATAAAATGAAAAATATTAAAATATTATTTTTAAGTATCATCCTAGCAACATTAGTAATGAGTTGTTCAGACGATGATGATAACACAGTAATTGACGAAGGACCATATTTTTCTGGTACTTATGTACAAAAAGATCAGATGGCAAGACCAGCAATTAATACAGTTTTTGTTTCTTCTGGTAGTAAAGATGCATTTAACACTACGATACCTTCTGAACAAGGTGCAGCATTTCAAAGTATGTTTCAAACAAATTTAATGGGTTTAAGTCCTGCTTATGCCAATGCAGGAGATCAAAACGCATTAGGTTTAGATGCGGCAGCTTTTACAGGTTTATTAGCTACTGATGTATTAGCACTTTCTTTAGATGGTGTAACTACTTTCTTTAATGGTGTAGAAGTATTAACAGGTAGAACTCTAGCAGATGATGTTATTACTGTAGAATTGATTTTAATTTTTGGTGGAGAAGAAGGTTTAACTAACCCTGAATTCCCAGGTTTATCTAACGATAATGTAGATGCAAATGACAAAGCGTTTTCAGACTCTTTTCCTTATTTAGCAACACCTTGGTAGTATCAATTTAAATTCAAAATCGGGCGTTTTCGGGGTTATTTATATTTTTAAATACTTTTCATTTCATATATCGAAGCGCTCGATATTTCAAACAACTTTTTAAACAACATTATTATGAAAATTTTTAAAATAACACTATTACTTTTTATTTTACTTGGTATTTTATTTAGTTTTTATGAAAAAGACAATCAAATAACAAATGTTAAAGATTATGATAAGTTTTTAACTAATTCAGAAAATACTTCTAAAAATTTAGCAATTGAAAATTTAGCATTTTGGTCTGAAAAATTAGAGAAAAATCCAACGCAATATGTTTATTTATCAAAAATTGCTGGTAATGAAGGTCTATTATTCGGTCAAACAGGAAATATTGATTACTTAAAAAAGCAAGAAGAAAAATTAAAAGCATTAAACGTAAAAACAAATTATAATAAGGCAGGTTATTTAAGATCCGCCGCTAAAAACTTTATTACACAACACAGATTTAAAGAGTCTTTAGAATTATTATTAAAAGCCGAAAAAAATGGCGAAAAATTAAAAGCAACTCAAAAAATGCTTTTTGATGTTTATTTAGAATTAGGCAATTCTAAAGAAGCAGAAAAATATCTAAACAAAATAAAAAACTTTAGAAATTTTGATTATTTAATACGTCTATCAAAATGGTCAGATCATCAAGGTGATTTAGACAAAGCAATATATTATATGGAATCTGCAATGGAAATTGCTGAAAAATCCAAAAAAGAAAATCTAAAAAAATGGGTTTACACAAACATCGCTGATTATTATGGTCATGCAGGTGAAATAGAAAAATCATACAATCATTTTTTAAAGGCTTTAACAATAGATCCAAATGAAGCTTATGCAAAAAAAGGAATTGCTTGGATCGTTTTTTCACATGAAAAAAATCCTGAAGAAGCACTAAGAATTATAAATTCTTTGGAAAACCAATTACCAGATTATTATTTATTAAAAGCCGAAATTGCAGAATTTCAGAACAATTTAAAAGCAAAAGAAGAAAATATTAGCAACTATTTATCTTTAATTAATAATCCGAAATATGGAGATATGTATAATAAATATACCATTCTTTTATGCGATGAAGATTTAAAGGATTTTGATATTGCGTTAAATTTATCACAAAGAGAGATTAAAAATAGACCAACGGCACAATCGTATGATTTATTAGCATGGACGCATTATAATCATGGTAATGTAAAAAAAGCATTAACTATTATTAACCAACATGTGGTAAATAAAACTTCGGAACCTGAAGCATTATATCATATGACCACTATTTTTAAAGCGAATAATATTAAAGTAAAACAAAGTGATTTAGAAGAATTGAAATCGAGTTCTTATGAATTAGGACCTGTTTTGTCAGAGAAAATCCAACTACTTTAATAGGTTGTTTTTAGGTAATTCTATGCTGCTTTTTTGTGGCATAGGTTATCTGTGTTTAAAAAAATAGAAGTCAAAATTTAATTTAACTCAACTTTATAAAAGCAATTGTACTAATCGCTATTCATAGTAATGTTAAAATAGGCACATTTTTTTAATAGTGAATTACCTCCACTTCTTTAAGAGTTATACATAATATATTATTTGTTATAAAATAAAAAAACGGTAAAAAGGTTTAGTTAAAACATTTTTATTTATAGATTGTATATAATTAACCTGTATTAGAAGTATTGTGTATCTTCGGTTTACGTATGAAACCTTGAGTATTTATAAGTATTAATCTTTTTTAATCACTTATAATTTAGGAACTTACATATATTGTTGACATTTTGTTATTTATTTACATATTCAAGTTGTACTCTTAAATGCGGAAATAAACCTTGAAACCATTTTACTATTTTATTTATATCATTAATAGACTGGATATGATTATCATCATTAATCCAATTTCCATTCATTGCAAAATGTATTCTGTTAACATCTAATATTTTAGTTTTTTCTTCTTTTAATAATTCCGCAAATTCGACATTTTCAAATGTATCAGTATATTCTTTAAAAGTGTTCTCGATTGCCTGATTAGACGTTATATGCCAATGAGGTTGCGGGTGTTTTTCCTCTTCATTATTATGGTCGTCCCATTCAGCTCTAAATAACTGATTTTTGACATTATCAGTTTGGTTTCCTTGAAAAACAGATAACGAAATAAAGGTATTAGTCTTTTTTACTTTTCTCTTATCACTTCTACTAATAGGCTCAAATGTATCGGCAAATTTCACTTCTAAATATATCCAAAATACATCAAACCATTTAATAACATTTATTTCCTGCTTCTCATTTTTATAATTATTTATAGCCTTAGATGCGATATTTCCAGAAATCCTAAAAGAATTATATTGATTTAGTTTAAGATAAAATGAAGAATCAAACAGTAATTTACATCCTTTGTTAATTTCATCTATGAGTGACTTCTTGTTAAACATAAATTGAAATTAAGAATTATTAGGGTAAAAATATTTAGTTAGAACTTTGTCCGCTATTAGTCTTACTGAAGAATTTCCATTAGACAATTCTTTACCAATCTCAACCAATTTAATAAAACCTGTAGATTTCTTAATTTCTAAAGAATGAACATTTGGTATAGGAATCTCTTTTGTATATTTTTTTCCTAAATCCCAACCAGAAAGCAGTTGCTTAGAATATACAGAAAGTAATTTATTGAAAAAATTACTTGAAAATAAGGCTAAATAAAAATAATAGTAATCATTTTTAAATTCTTTTTTTGGAACCCAAGCATTTCCTCTTTCAACAATAAATTCTCCATTTTTGTCAAATGCAAAAGAATCAGATTTTCCAAACTCTGAAGATATTAACCTTGGTTTTCTTTTTCTTAACCAAGCTCTATGCTCACTTAAAACCCACCAACTATTTATATCTTTTCTTGCTCGATTAGATAAACTTTCTTTATGTTGAATTATACTATTAAAATAAGTTGGAACGTTTTCTTGAAATTCACTCTCTGATTTTATAAGCAATTCTTTTTCATCATAAGGATACCAAATATAATTATTGATGTATAGTTCCCCATTTTTTATAGATTCATTATCTATTGATGCTCTAAAGTACCTTTGTTCAGAAGAAGGTAGTTCAATAAATTCTCTTTTACTAATTTTAAAAACATTATTATTACCGGTTCTTACACCTTGTTTAACAAAAAATATTTTATCAATTCTCACCAATTTATCTTCACGAACAAAACGTTTAATATCTTTAAAAAGATTGTTATTCTCAAGTGAAATAGGATTCCAATTTTCGTTTAGAATAGGAAAAGTAGTTGGTTTATAAATACTATAATCTGGATTATCTATAGTCGTTTCGTTAGAGTAAATTAGTTTACGTAAATCACGTAGTGCATTTTGTGCAATTCCTTTTTCATTTCGTGTCCATAATAATGTAGGGACTTGATTTGTCTTAGGTTTTTGGCCAATTATTATACTTACATCTGTTAAAGCATCTTCAAAAACAAAATTACCTAATTTACCAAGAAGTTTTATCTCTATATTATCATAAATATCATTTCTTAGTTTCTTATAAGAATCTAAAGACAAAAGAGATGAAGGGATAACACAACCAATAACTCCGTTTTGATTTAATTGAGTTATTGCTTTATAAAAAAAAGCACTTGCTTGATTTGGTTTCCCATTAAAATTAGTTCCTAAAACTTCACGAACTGCATCTTTTGAATCTTTCAGTTTTAATAGTTCCCAAGAAACAAAAGGTGGATTCATTAGTATTAAATTATAATCATCTTCCCATTCTTCTTTTAATGAATCTTCTACTAACTTTATTGTGAAACTAAGTTTGTCTTTCCAGATAGTTCTTTTTTCATATTTTAATAAAAAGTTAGATGTATTTATAGCTGTTTCCGAAGAATCCCATCCAATAATCTGAATATCTCCGTTGTAATCTAATTGTTTTAATTGTTTCAAGGCTTCAATTAAAAATTCAGAAGAACCACAAGAAGGGTCAAATATTTTAATAGTTTCTATGGTTAAGTCCAATTGTCTTAAAGCATTTTCTACAATTGTTCTTGAAAGAAAAGGTGGTGTATAATGAATGCTTGAATATAATTCTTTTTTTGTATCTAAAGAGTTTGAAACTCCACCAAATAAATCACGTTGTGGATTAAAAAAAAGAACTTCTTTTTGAGCTTCTTGAAATATAGTTCCTGCTGAGTGTCTTATGATTAAATCCAACTCTGGTTTAATATTTGATATTCCTTCTTTAATATTATTCGTGAAGAAGTCAAAATCATTTGGAATTACAGTATTATTAATGTTCCATTTTCCAAAATCAAAATTATTCACATCATCTTCAAGACTTGAGAGAAGTAAAAAAAGTAAGTTTAATGCTTCTACAGGTTTTGTTCTTTCTTGTGTTAAATTTCTAAATTGTCTAAAAATATCAATAATATAAGGAACAACATCTTTAGAAGATTTAAAACTTTTAGATAATAAATAATTATAGAACTTGTCAAAATTATTTGAAATTAACTCTTTTGAAATTATTTCAGGTGCGCTTTTAGACCAATTATAAATTTTAATATCGTCATTATCAAGCACTAAAAAATTCTTTGTGTTGCTTGACCAAGATCTAGAAAAATAATTATCTATATCACTATTGTCATTTATTGTCTGAAGACAAAAATCTCCATATCCACCGTTTAACATAACAAAATCAGAGTTGTTATTTTGAGGATTCAAATGAATTGGTAATAAACCAAGATTTTGTTTCCAAGTTGATATGTCTGTTAAATCTTTCATTATTGTAAGCAAAGATAAAAATAATTATATTTTGAACTATTATATTCGTCAATTTTAATGAATAGTGACAGTTTTATATGTAGTTGTTATCAATGCAATATAAAGCACATGAAAAAAATGACAAAATCAAGTTTAAAAAAAGAACTTACATTTGTAGATGTAACCAATTATATATTTTTTAAAAAAATAAAAAGTAAATCTAAAACTAAATAACACCCAAAGTATACAATCGCTCCATAGTTGGCGATTCACTTCCACCAGCAGGTTCTAGAGTAATAGCAAATGCTTGAGAACCATTTGATGTCGCATTATTAAGTGCGAAAACTTTATTTTCATCCGTAATAAAATCGTCTAATAAACCTAAACTTGTTGGTGTAAGCGGATTTAATTTTAAAGACCAAACTTGATAAACCATACCTTTTGGAGGTTCTGGTAAACCTTGTGCATCTATATAAACTTGATTGGTTTTTTTCTGCCAATATACTTTAGCATACGTTTCTTTAAAGTTTGCTTGACCAGCAAGAGGTGTTGCAATAATATCTTTATCTCTTAAAATAGTATTTAATTTATTAGCATCTGCTAAACTAGAATTTGCATTAGAAATTTGCTCTTCTAATATTTTTTGTTCTGTTTTTACAGTATCGTATTTGTTGTTCAAGTCATTATTCTGAACTAGCATATATAATAAACCTGTTGCTAATATAAATGAAGCTGCCCAACCAGAATAAGTAATCCAATTCGATTTTTTAGAATTTAAATCAATTACTTTAGGATCCTTAGTTAGTATTTGTTAAGAAATAAGTAGTACATTTGCATTAAAATTAATTTGATGGAA
>CAYQTF010000088.1:0-10527 GCA_964420345.1 uncultured Flavobacteriaceae bacterium | reverse complement strand
ACATTGACTTATCATATTGCGAAAAAGTTTATTCTTACCAATTTTACTTTTTCTTTTATAAAAAAGAATGAAATATAACTACAGCCTAATCTAAAATCAGTAGTTTTAGCAAATCTTATTTTTACTACACTAGAAAATAATAAATTACAATTGATGAACCTCACTACAAAATACTTTTTAGCCCTAGTTAGTTTTTTATTCTTTGCAGTAAACATACAATCTCAAAATAAAAAAATAGATAGTTTAAAAAATGAGCTATCTATTCACAAAGAACGAGATACTACAAGAGTTAAAACGTTAAACAAATTGGCTTTTTTGTATTATAGGATAGATACTAATAAAACTATAATATATATAGAAGAGGCTGAGAAACTATCAGATTCGTTAGATTTTAAGAAAGGGAAAGGAAAAGCTATTTTTATAAGAGGAGTTGTTCAAATGAGTTTGTCAAATTTTGATGATGCTATTGCTTATTATGATCAATCCGAAAAACTATATGCTGAAGCTGGTTTTAAAATAGGTGTTTCTAATTGCTATAGTGGCAAAGGAAATGTATATAATTACCAAGGAGATTATGAAAAAGCTTTGGTATATTACAACAAAGCATTACAAATTGAAGAAGAAATTGGAATTACAAAAAACATACCGCATCATATGTATAACATTGGTCTTGTGTATTATTATACTGGCAAGTATGATGAAGCGTTGATTAGTTTTAATAAAGTGTATGAGATTTATTCTGAGAAAAAAGATGAATTTAGAACGTTAAAAACCCTTAATGTAATAGGGTTAGTATATCAAACACAAGGTAATTATCCTTATGCATTAAAACAACATTATAAATCTCTTGAAATTGCTAAAAAGTTGAAAGACTCTAGTAATATTTCTATTTCTTTAAACAACATTGGTACTATTTACATAAAGCAAGAAAACTACGATAAAGCATTAGAAATTTTAGAAAAAGCACTTGCTATTATGAAAATTAAAAAAAACAAAAAAGGTATAGCTGCAACAAAAAATAATATTGCTTCTGTTTATATTAAAAAAGAAGAAAACCTTAAAGCAATTAAATATTTAAAAGAATCTTTAGAGATAAATAGAGAAATTTCAGCTAAAGATCAAATTGTCAACTCCTTAAATGGCCTTGGCGATGTTCACGTATCACTTAAAAAGTATATTGATGCAAATAATTTTTATGAAGAAGCTAGGAATATTAATATCCAAATTGAAAATCAAGAAGGTTTAAGTTATTCTTATTTAGGAATTGCAGATAGTTATATGGAGCAAAAAAAATATAACCAGGCATTATCTAATGCTCTAAATAGCTTAGAAATTTCAAATAAACTTAATCTTTTAGATTACCAAAGAGATGCTCATGAAATACTTGCAGAAATATATAAAATTAAGGGTGAATACAAAACAGCATTTAATAGTTATAAACAATTTAAAAAATTAAATGATAGCCTTTTCAATAAAAAAAATATTGAAAAAATAGCGCAATTAGAATACGAATATAAATACAAACAAAAGCTAGATTCTGTGAGTATTAAAGAATTAATACTTACAAAAACACTAACTGCCACTAATAAAGATTTAGAAAAATCACAACGTAATTATCTACGGGCAATTATTGGTGTTTTACTTGTTTCGATACTTTTAGGAGCTATTATTTTCTTTTTAAAATTTAGAAATATAAAATCTGAAACTCAAAATATAGTTATTGAACAAAAATTATTACGATCACAAATGACACCACATTTTATATTTAATTCACTTTCTGTATTACAAGGAATGATTTTAAATAAAGAAGAAAAAAAATCAATTTCTTATCTTTCAAAATTTTCAAAATTACTTCGTATTATTTTAGAAAATTCCAGGTATAAAACAGTATTTCTTTCTCAAGAACTAATTGCTATAGAAAACTATTTGGCTCTTCATAATTTAGAAAACGAATCGTATAAATATACTATTTTAGTAGATAGTATTATCGATAAATCTATATTTAAAATACCACCAATGCTTATTCAGCCATTCATTGAAAATGCTATAGAACATGCGTTTGGAAATCAAAAAGGAGATAAAATGATTGATATTAAACTATCGTATTCAAATAATAGTTTGAGTTGTGTTATTATAGATAATGGTATTGGAATTGACGCTCAAAAAAAGAAGAAAAAGCAACACAAAGAATCTTTATCCACAACGATAACTTCTGAACGATTAAAAATATTATCTAAAGATTTTAAAACGAATGGTTCTGTTACTATTCAAGACAGAAAAAAATATAAAGAACAAGGAACAATAGTTACTTTAATAATACCTCATAAAATAATTGTAGAATAATAATGAAGACAATAATTGTAGAAGATAAAGCATATATAAGAAAAGGGTTACTTAATTTATTACAATTAATAGATACTGATGTAGAAGTAATAGGAGAATGTGAATCTGTAAAAGAGGCTGTTGTAGTTGCAAATGCTTGTAAACCAGAATTAATATTTTTGGATATTAACCTTTTAGATGGTACCGCTTTCGATTTTTTAGAACAAACAGAAAATCTAAATTTTAAAGTTATATTTATTACAGCTTACGAAGAATATGCACTAAAAGCCTTAAAAATTGGCGCAGTAGATTATCTTTTAAAACCAGTAGATCTAGAAGAACTTCAAATATCATTACAGAAAGTTTCCGAATTATCTATTACGGAACAAAAACAACAAATTAATGCAGTAAAAAAAGTGTGGAATAATGAAGGTAATAAACTACTATTATCTCTTCACGATAGTTTTCAAGTAATAGATTTAGATGAATTAATGTATTGCGAATCAGATAAAGGATATACTACTTTTTATTGTAGTGACAATAAAAAACACATGGCTTCAAAAACCTTAAAAGAGTTTGAAAAGCAACTCTCTATGGCTAATTTTGTCCGTCCACATCAATCGTTTATGGTTAACTTAAAATTTATAGATAAATATGACAAATCTGGTGTAATTCATTTAAAAAACGGTAAAAAAATACCAGTATCTGCTCGAAAAAAAGAACATTTCTTAACTACATTTCTACATTGGAATAAAAATTAATCTTAGCAGTGCCTAAAATCAATCTTTGCCTTTTACGGATATTTAATCAAGTACTCCGTTTATTTATTCTTACCCGTCAGAAATAGATTCCCTATTTTATTATCCACTATTACTATATATTTTTGTCATCAAATGATAAATATATAATAATTGGATGATATTAAATCAAAATTAGGAAAAGAAGGATTATTGCTTGCAGCAATGGGTATTATGTCTATTATGCCCTCCATTTTTAACTACGAAATTAGACTACTTGCTTGGATAAATATTTGAGGAAGTACTATTGGTTGGGTAATTCGAATAATATTAATACTTATAGGTGGTGCTTTATACTTCTTGTATGAAAATTACGATGATGAATAACAAACTTAAAACAAACTAAATGAAAACATTAAAATTTACAATAATAGTAGCGATAGTAGCAATAACTCTAATTTCTTGTGGTAAACCAGCCAATAAACAGGCAGCCAATAAAGAAGGGTTTGGAGTTATAGAAAAAGAAATAAAAAGCAAATTTGGCAAGAATGCATATTATACAGATTTAACAATCACTTACAATAAGTCTATTGGTAATATAATAGGTGTAACTGTTACTAATAATCCCGAATCTTTAAAAATGGAACAATGGAATCAAACACAAGGTACTTGGAAACAAAATTCAGAAATATCCCTTAAAGTTCCAAAAGGAAGTAAAGCAGAAGAATTTATGTTTCAGTTAAACGAAAAAATAAATCTCTCTAAATTGGGAGAATTAATTGAAAAATCAAGTAAGCAACTAAAAACGGATAAAAACTTAAAAAACGCAGCATTGTATATGGCTTTAGTAAAATTTCCAAAAAACGGAGATATTGCTAAAACAGAATATGTAGTTATGCTAAAACCAGAAAACGGAGGAACGACTTTTACCTTTCAATATAAACTAAATGGTAATCTAATTAAAATGGATTATTAAAACAAAAAAATAATAAATAATTTAATCTTTAATTTAAAATCACAACATTATGAAAAAAACACTACTTATTTTAATTACGCTATGTATAACTGCAATAGGGTATTCGCAAACTTTTACCGATAATTTTATTACTTATAACGTTATAACTTCAAATACTGTTGAAACTTCTGATTATGACTATACCAATGGAGGAGCAACAGTTAATATTCCTACTACTGTAGATTATAATTCTGTAACTTATAATGTTACAAGTATTGGTAATCTTACTTTTTATACTGATCCAACAATTGGTGAATATATAACTAATCTTACATTTACATTACCAAGTAATATTATAAGTATTGGTGAAAATGCTTTTAACGGAAATCATTTAACAAATGTTACAATTCCTGATAGCGTCATAAGTATTGGTAATCAGGCATTTATATTTAATAATTTAACAAATGTTATAATTGGTAACACTGTAGAAATTATAAGTGGTAATGCTTTTAGAAATAACGATTTAACTAATATTACTATTCCTGGTAGTGTTACAAGTATTGGTAATAGTGCTTTTTCAGGTAATAATTTACTAACCTGTGTTATTTCCGAAGCAATAACACCACCTACAATAGCTACTGGTGCAAATGACACCTTTTTAAATCTTCGTAGCAATATCAATTTATCCATACCAACTGGTACAGCAAGTGCATACGCAGCTACACAATGGACAGGTTTTAACAGTGTTGCAGAAGGACTTACAGGTACTTTTGTAGTAGATAACATAACGTATCAAATTAATGCTACTTCAAATAATGAAGTAACGGTTACAGATTATAACACAGCAGGCGGTACTGTTGTTGATATACCTGCTACAGTTGTTAGTGGTTGTACGGAGTTTAGTGTTACAGATATTGGTAATAATGCTTTCTCTCAAAAAAATATTTTTACTGTAAATATACCTAATACTGTTATAACAATAGGTGATGGAGCATTTGAATATAATCCGCTTTCTGTCTTAATTTTACCAAATAGTATTAATAGTATTGGAGTTTTTGCTTTTAGGGATAACAATTTAAATGATATAACTTTTTCAACTAGTTTAACGACGATTAACAGTGGGATTTTTTTTAATAATAATTTATCTAATGTTATTATTCCAGATAATATTACGAGTATTAGTAATGATGCCTTTAAAGCTAATACCAGTTTGTCTAGTATTACTCTTCCAAATAATTTAATTAGTGTTGGGAATAGTTCATTCCAAAATTGTAACATAGAAGTTATTAACCTACCAAATAGTTTAACTAGTATAGGTAATTCTGCTTTTAGATATAATGATATAATTAGTATTACTATACCAGAGAACGTTACAAGTATTGGAACGTCAGCTTTTGTTAATAATCCACTAACAGGTGTTTTTTCTAATAGTTTTACGCCACCAACTATTACTACAATCAATAATAATAATGACTCTTTTGCTAGTGACCGTAGTAATATTCATTTACACATACCAAGTGGCACTACTGTTATGGATGCATACGTTAACGATGCTGGTGCCTTATGGACAGGTTTTAATCCTGTTACACAAGACGCATTAAGTACATCAGATTTTGAGTTGGCTAATGATATAAAAATAATAACAACTACAGGTGAGATAAAAGTAACTTTTTCTAACAATGTAAGATTACAAAACTATGCTATTTACAGTGTTTCAGGAGTTAAAGTGACTACAGGAACGGAAAGTAGAATACCTACGACCTATTTAGCAACTGGTATTTATATTTTAAAATTAGATTTTGATAAAGGAGTATTTGCTAAAAAAATTGCAGTTTATTAGTACCTAATATTGAATCTTTATAAATGGAGATAGTGCTATATATTGAAATCTAAAAAGAGCACTTTTATTATGAAATAAAAGTGCTTTTAAATATAAAATATTAATTAAGAAAAATCAAACAAATGGAAAACTTAATCATAATTAGAAATGAATATAATTCTTTAGATAAACTTTATGAATTCTTAAAAAAAGATTCAAACTACGAATATTCTAAAGATTATGATATTTGGGAGCACAGAACAGATGCTAAGGGGCAGATGGAAAAATGTATTATCATTAAGAAAAGTGCAATGCATGCAATAAAAATATTTTATGTAAATGAAAATACAGCAAAATTAAATTACATTATACCAAATAAACTGATGCACGCCTACTTTGGAAAGAGTGTAGAAGCACGTCGAAATATAATCGAAATAATTACAGGTATGATAAAACAAGCAGTACTTGCTCCTTCTCAGAAAAAAGCTTTTGATGAATTAGTGCAAATTGTGGAAAAAGCCTCTAACAAGCATTAGTATATTTATAACAAAAACATGAGAGTATCATTATTACAAACAGTTTATTTTAAAATTATTAGTAGCACAATTAATATGCTATACACTGTTTTGTTACTTTCTATTTCATCATTCGGTCAAGTAGGTATAGGTACTATAAGCCCTAATGCTACTTTAGAAATAAAGTCCTCAAATTAATCAACACCAGATAATTAGATGTAGGTGTTATACATAGTTGACCACAATATGAAATATTTACTTATCGAATGAAAAGTTGGACAATTTTAAAAGCATACTTCGTAGTTTATTTAACTTGTTGTATTGTCTTCATAATAGTAAATTGGAAAGCCTTATCATCTGAAATAGTAAATTGGAACAACTTATCATTCCAAGAAGGTTGGGGAATTACCTATATAATTGTTTTTATTTTCATTGGGGTAACAGGATTAATAACTGACTATATTTTAACGAAAATAATTATGAATAAAAGAATACTAAATGGAATTGAAATATTAATAGCAATTGTATTTTCGATTGTGCTATTGATAGAATTAGTATAAAAATACTATAAGTGGAACACTAAAAGAAGAGAGTATTATAAAAAGGAAATGAAAAAAATAATTTTTTGGACTCTAACTATTAGTACGATAGTAATGGGGTTATTTTTTGGAAACATATGGTTCAATCGACTTGGACTCGAATACAACTCAAAAGGAAGATATTTTGATGAAGCAAGTTCAGTTGTGTACGAAAAAAATGCAATGTTAGTGTATGGAATACTAACTCTGCTTTTCATCGTAATTGGAATAATAAGTTGGGTTATTACATTAAAATCTAAACAAACTACAAAAATTTAATTCATTTAAAAAAAATGAAATACATAGTAATAATATTTTTAACATTATCCTCTTGTGTCCAAAACACAAAAGAAAAGAATGATTTAAAATCAACTACAAAACTTAAAAAACAGGTAGTGTTTAGAGATACAATTATTATTGATTATAGTAAGAACAAAGAACTGCTTACCGTACTGAAACAACTTCCAGAAACATCAATAAAAAGTTGGGAGTGGAGTAAAGGAGACAGAGTTAAAACCGTTGATTATATAGAAAAAAACAATTATTTAATTGACTCTACTCAAGCATATTATAGCATTAAGTATATAAAACCAAATACTATGAGTATTCAGGTTGTAGATGGGGTTTGGACACTATCTATCTATGAGTTTAACAAAAAAAATTGTTTTATTGTTGTCAACAATATTAATGGAGACGGAAACGATATTCAAACATTTAATTATATAAATAATGAAATTATTCCTTTAAAAATGATAAATTGGTTTGATGGAGTTAGATATCAGTTACTAAAAAATAATAGCCAAAAAAAATGCGATACGTTAATAGAAAATAATTTGTTGAGATTTAGCTATGATTTTAGTGATAAAAATAAAATTGAAATATCATCTTGGATAATTAAAAGCGAGTCTCAAGATTGTTTTAAAGGGAACACCATAGAATACAAACTTAATAAACAAAAAAGAACTTTTGATATTGTTGATATATATTGGAAAAACAATGCATCTGTAAATTCACTATAAAAATGAAAACACATTTGCGGTATCTGCATATAATGAATCTAGTAATGCAATTGGTATTAATGGCGATCAAACAGATAACTCAAGTACTTCAAGTGGATTTATTAGGTCTGGAACTACATGGACACAAGAGGCAATATATTAAAGCTTCTAATACTGGTGTTGATCCTTGGAGTAATCTTGGAGAATATTTTGGCTATAGCATGGCTATTTCTGATAAGTTGAATATTAAGTTCGCTCAAGAATATGGAGAAATTACTGTAAGTGTTCGAAATACACTTGGTCAAATTATTTTAACTGAAAGGTATAAATCAATCGATAATATCATTTTAAATATAAAAGGTAACTCAGGAATTTATTTTGTTGAAATTTCAAATGAAAAAGGAGCGTTTTCAACATATAAAATTATAAAAAAATAAGGAGTCATGTAGTATAAAACACAAATTAAAAAGCAATTATATTAAGATGATTATAAGTAATAAAAACCTCTATTCACATGAAAAACATTAAGTTATGGGTATTATTACTATTAATTACAATAACCCTTGAAGGCTGTGGAAACGGATACTTTTTTACAACAATCGCAATATATTACGCTAAGGATTCAAACCTTAAAGTAAAAATCATTGCAAAAGGATTTGTTTTAGATGGTGATGATCTTACAGACGGTTTATCAACAGGAGAAATTACAAGTTTAAAATTTACAGATACTATTTACTTTCAAGCAAATACTACGGAGGTTATCTCGCTAGAATACAGAGATACTAACATAAAAATCCCTTCAAGTTTTACAACTTCATTAGCGCATTGTCTTGATAAAATAGGACATTCGACTTATAATAAACAAGAATTAGTAGAACTTGGAGAAATTATTTCATCAATTGCCTATGGTCCAAAAGGAACTTATGTTAACGGTCAAACAGATTTAATCAAGGTTATAAGTGTAGATTTTGAAACCAATAGAGGTGAAAAACACGAATAGTATATGAATATCATAAAACAAATTCTAACCTACTTAATTTGGTCAGCAATAGCACTGTTGTTAGGTATTGGCTATATGCGAGTTGTTTTAGGAGCAGGACCAAAAGAAGAAACCTACGGGTGGTTTACATTTTTCGCTGAAGTATTTACAACTATGGTTTGATTCATGTAGGTTTAATAATTGGAAGTATTATAGCATTGCTATTTATTCTCATTGATATTTTTTACCTGAAAAAGAAACTGTAAAACAACATAAAATCAACAAGTATTCGTTTTCTTTTTCTTCTTGTCATTACTATTGTAATAGGAGTAATACATTATATATTAGAGAAGGTTATTGATGTGATTTAGAAAAAACACATTAAAATCCAACAGAAAAAAAAAGAGAGAGTAGCAGAAAAACAACTTTGAGTTATCTTATAAAATCGAAGGAACTGGTTCTGCTGGAAAACTTGTAAAAGACAATGGAGAATGGAAAATCCTTGATTATTCAATCTGGGACAATTAAAAAACTATACATAACAAAGCATTAGAACAGACAAACTAAAAAAAGAATAATAAAGAATGAAACAATTAATTTATATATTGAGTTTTATGATGGTAAATTTTGTTTTTGGTCAAAATTTTGAACCTTTTTATAGAAAAACACTTCGTAGTAAAATAAAGATTATTGAAAACGATTTTATGATAAAAGGTGAAATTATGTATATCAAAATTAACAAAGATTATCTGGAAGTTTCTGTAGAGAGTGAAATTAAACAAGAATTTTGCGCAGAAATAGATTACCCAGAACCAACAAAATTAATGTATGCAAAAACTGAAAACAGTTTAATTATAGACAATAGCGTACAGGAAAATAATAATAAATATCAACTTTTATCTCTAACTCTACGAAAAGAAAAAATGTTTGGAAAAGTAAGAGTAGAAAATAAAATTGAAGAATTTGAATTCAAGTAAAATAACAACGAACGTTCAACAAAGGCTGTAATTTCACAACAACAACAACAACAACAACAACAACAACAACAACAAATCTAATAAATAAATGCTACATCAAATGATAAAAAAACTGATTACACCAACTTCACTGTTTTTGATTTTATTTCTTTTGGTATTGCAGTCTTGTCAAAATAAAGCAAAAAAAACTATAGAAATAGAAAACGACTCAAAATCAGAGTTAATTGAAGCTAATGCTATCCCAAATGAATTTAAAAGTTTATTAAGACCAAGCGAAAAAATTAAATTAGGAAAACCCTATACCGATACCGCAAAAAAAAACGAATTTAATTTACTAGATACCGTACTTAAAACCTTAAATATTAAAAAGGAAAATTGCAAACTTGATTTGGTAACATCAAAAGAAAATCCTAGTAACACAGAAGAAACAATAGTAGTAATTCCAGAAATTGTAAATGAAGGAGAAGATTATTTTGAATTTAACAGTCATATAGTAATTGTAAATACAAAAACAGGAGAAATAACACATAAATACTTTGAAAGTAGTAAAACCAATCAATGGGTTTCTGATGCATTAGTATTGAGAGAAATCACAATAGACACTGCGCCATACAACGTAACAGATGATAAAAGAGCATTTGGAATAA